>JBBRHI010000218.1:0-5585 GCA_038222995.1 Bacteroidia bacterium
CTGCGCGCAATCATTAATTTAGACGACAGGTTATTAAGCTTTGCAAGCTGCACTTCGTAGGCGGCAAAATTTTCTATTTTTTGAAATACCGTATTTTCCTCTTCAATCAACTCTTCCAGCGATCTGTAATTAATATCGCCAAAGTGCGCTTCCATATCAATCAGTACTTTCTCAAGCTCAATAATTTCCAGTAAGCTGTAAAATAATTCAAAATCGTGCGCCCGTTTTTTGATCACGCTCAGTTGCTTGCGCGATTGTTTGTATAACGATTTATTAAACAGGAGCTGTATGCTTTTAATGTCTTCGTCAATCTTAGCGCTGGTAATGGTTTCGTACCGGTGAAACCGCAGGCTTTTAAGAATGTGGTGGAGCAGTTGGTTTTTTTCGGAGGCAAAGTGCTGTACAAAGATCTCTTTTTTAAAATGCTCTTTTACATCCTCCTCATCATAGCTTTCCTGGTGTTGTATGTAATTAAAAAGCTTTATGTAGTTTTTATCGCCCGCCTGTAAAGACGATAACAGGGTAAACTTTTTTTCTTCCTCGGGCGATAAGGATTTTATAAGGTCGAACAGTTGGTTAGTGGGCTTCATGACGTATTAGTTTTGCCAGGCTTTTAAAAACTTGTGTTGCATTAAAACATTCATCGGTACGGCTTTTATTTTTGATTCCACGTAGGTTTCAATATCAAAGTAAAAGCTCACGTTCCGTTCATGCGGATCTTTCATGATCTCATCCAGGTCTCGTTTAAAATTTAAAAAGATCTCTTTCTCTTTTCCTTTACCGGTTAATTTAAACTCCGATAATTTTTCGATATAGGTTAAAATAAGTTTTTCGGTTTTAAACAAGGATGTCTGCGTTTTGTAATACACTTTTAAAGCGGAAATAATATACGTTAAATGCTTAAAGTTATTCAGCTCATAATTTAACCCTATATTAATGATGCGCGCAAACGATTGCAGGTCTTGCCGCAGCACCTTATCTCCTTCCGATAACACGCGCGTAATGTAGTTAAAAGCGGTTTCAAAATTACCGGCGTAAGTATGCATAATGGCAATGTTGTAATAAAAAATCAATACCTCCTCCTTATTAATTTTCCCTTTAAATTCTTGCAATCCTTTTTCAATGGATCCTACAATTTGCACGGCTTCTTCAAATCTGCCGCTGTCGGTATACGTAATGAGCTCGGCATTGTAAGTGGACGTAAAAATTTTTAACTGAAGATCGGTTGTATTAAAGGCTTTTAAATTTATTTTGCTCCTGAGCTGGGCAATGTATTCGTGGCAGGTCTTAAATTTTTTATCTTCATAAGCAACGCTTATCAGGTTGTTAATGGCCGTGAGGTAGCGCTTCGGCATCTCTTCAATCATCTCCGGGCGCGAGTTCATAAGTTCAAGAATAATATGACATTCCTTATTACGGTTCACATTATCCTGTTTTTTCGCAAATAGCAATAAACGGCAGTTATGATAAATAATCAGGGCTTTGGCACATTTTACTTCATCTGTATTTTTCAGCAACGGCGATTCAAGGTATGCATCAACTTTCTCAAATTCTTTATTGGTTTTAGCTTTTGTACTTTCCCTTGCCATTAAATTAATGGTAGAAAACAACATGGAGTATTCTCCCAGGTTCCGTGCTTTTTCAATTACATCGCGGCTTTCATTAACCAGGTTCTCTATAGTATTATTTTTTATATTAAACTGCGTTTCAATAGTGATCAGTAACTTTTCGAGCCCTATCAGTTCCAGTATAAAATGAAAGCGCTCAAAACGATAGGCTTCCTGCTTTTGTTTATTTAATATTTTACGGCACTGTTTGTATTGAGCCTTGTCAAACAAATTTAAAATGTTTGTGATCTCATCCTTAATAATAAACGAGGCATTGCTGTCTGCATGGAAAGAGCGCAGGCATTGCAGAATAAAATTATAGAGGGTTTCTGCCGATAAACTTGTGAGGTTTTCCGACTGCGGTTTTGTTTTGGAGATTTTAGAAAACACCTCTTCCGTAAATTCAGGCTCATTCTCAATGTCATTAAATAGCGTAATTAAATTACCGGGAAGACTTGTAGCGGCGGCGTTTAATTTTAAAAACCGTTTTTCAGACTTGGAAAGTGATTTAACCAGGTCGAACAGATCGTTTTTTGAAATTAAATTCATTTAGAAATACATTTTTTAAGAGTTTACTATTGAACTCCTAGATTAACTATAAATATTGAGTAAATTTAATTAAATTAGTTTAAAATTTACAAGATGAAACTTTTTTACGCGGTTATTTTCTTCCTTTTATTCCTAAGTACCAATACACTAAAGGCGCAATGCACAAATTGCCAAAGCCATAAAAATTCATCCGTTAATTCAGTGTATTACTCTGCCGAAAATTTGCGGAGCGATACCATCAACATAATTAAATATACGATCAACTTAGACATGACGGATTTCGCCGGTCAAAAAATAAGCGGTAATACTATTGTAAGGTTTGCGCCCAAATTAAATAATCAAACCAAGATCAGGCTCGACCTGCTCAAAATGACCATTGACAGCATCAAGCAAAATACGGCTTTATTAACGTATACGTATAATGATACAGTGCTTAAAGTAAATTTTCCCCTGGCCTTAAACACAACCGATACAAGCAATGTAACTGTATATTACCACGGCATGCCGCAAGGAGACCCTTCGGGCTGGGGCGGGTTTTCGTTTAGCGGCAACTACGCGTATAATTTAGGTGTAGGATTTGGCGCAAAGCCGCATAACTACGGCAGGGTATGGTTTCCGTGTTTCGATAATTTTGTGGAGAAATCAACGTATGAGTTTAATATGATTACAGACCCCGCTAAAGCGGCCTATTGCAACGGTGTACTAGTGAGCGATGTAACAACGGCGGGTAAACGCACCAGGCAGTGGGTGATGAACAAAGAGATTCCTTCCTACCTGGCTTCAGTAGCGGTGGCCGATTACACGCAGGTAAACTGGAACATTAATGCGGCTAACGGAAACTTACCCATAATATTAGCAGCCAGGCCTGCCGATACTACGGCGCTTAAAACCGGCTTTGTGCATTTACCCAATGCTATTTTAGGTTTTGAAAGTTTTTACGGTCCCTTTGTATGGAACAGGGTAGGGTATGTGTTGGTGCCGTTTAACAGCGGCGCTATGGAACATGCCACTAACATTGCTTATCCGCAGGCAGCCATAGGTAACATTGCGTATGAGTCGGAACTTATGGCCCACGAATTATCGCACCACTGGTGGGGCGATTTAATGACCTGTGAAACGCAGGAAGACATGTGGCTGAATGAAGGAATGGCAAGCTACAGTGAACGCTTGTTTTTAGAGTACACCTATAATTACGCGAACTATTTATCAGAAATAAAATTATTGCATGATGATGTTGTAAAATACGTTCATCTGCGCGAAAAAGGCTTCCGGGCCATATCCGGCGTGCCTCATAATTATACTTACGGCGATCACGTCTATAAAAAAGGAGCCGATGTAGCGCATACATTGCGCGGCTATATGGGTGATGCCGCTTTTTTTACGGGCTTAAAATATGTGCTGCAACAAAAGGCCTATAAAAACATGAACAGCATTGAGTTCAGGGATCTGCTGCAAACATCGAGCGGGCAAAACTTAACCGACTTTTTTAATAACTGGGTACTTGCCGGCGGTTGGCCTCATTTTTCTATCGACTCCGTTAAAACTACCGGTACTGCCGCACCTTATACGTCGACGGTATATGTAAAACAAAAATTATTCGGTGCGCCTGCCCTCTATTCAAATGTGCCCCTGGAGCTTACATTCATGAATACCGCATGGACAAAAGAAGTAAAGACTATTACGATGAACGGAGCTACGCAGTCGTTTACCATGCAAACCACTATTAAACCGGCTTATACAGGGATTAATAATGAGTCAAAGATCAGTGATGCGGTATCGTCGGAATACAAAACCATAAAAACAAATGCTACTATGACGTATGCATTAGGCCACATTACCTTGGTAGTTTCCAATAAAGGGGCCGACTCCTCTTTGATTAGGGTAGAGCATAACTTTGCAAAACCGGACGCCATTAAAAACAATACACGCGGGTATCGGTTAAATACGCAGCATTATTGGAAAATAGACGGGATCATAAGCCCGGGCTTCGTTAGTAAATTCCGGTTAAATTACGACGGTAATAAAACTACCTCAAACAACAGCTACCTGGATACTTGTTTAACAGCGCATAACGGCGACAGTTTATTATTACTGTACCGGAAAAATGCCGCAGATGACTGGCACGAGGTAAGCAGCTATTCAAAAATAATATTCAGTACAAAAACCGGTTTACTAACGGTGGATACCTTTAAATTAGGCGAATATGTTTTTGCTAACGGCAAAAGTAATGTAGTTGGCATTGCCGAAACTAAAAAGGAAACGGCCGAATTGCAGTTGTTTCCTAACCCCGCAACAGATGCCGTAACGGTGAACGTAGAAAATTATAAACTCTCCGCAAACTCGGCACTTACTGTTTATGATATGCAGGGCAAACAAGTAATGCAGGTGCATAAAATAAATCACTCTACACGTATTGATGTGAGTGAGTTAGCCAAAGGAAGTTATATTATTAACCTGGTAGATAATGAGAAGAAGGTGTTGAGCAAAACGTTTATTGTAAATTAAATTCCATAGCTGTATAAAATAAAAAAAGGTGAAGTTAACCCTTCACCTTTTCAGCATCATTTGGTTTAGCTTAATCTAACCGTAAACTGGTAGAGCCTATTACCACACCGTCGCAGCATACTTCAATAATATAGTTACCTGCCACTAATTCGCCCTGTCCTTCACAGTAGGTAACTCCGCTGAGTTCTACATTAGCGTAGTTCAAGGTTTCTTTACCCGCAAAATAGCCGCTCGATTTGTCAAACGTAAATTTGTAGTTATCGTCGTAACTCTTCGCCATTTCTTTTCCGTCGGGCGTTACAATACGCACAAATACAGTCTTTTCGCCGGCTTTGGCAATTTTATTTTCTCCTAACGAAAAAGACACTTTAATTTTTTGAGTGCGGGAAGCTTTACTCGTTTCACTTTCTTTTTTTCCGCCGCTTTTAAATTTTACGCCCTTGGCGGTTATGTTAAAGCAGGTTAGGATCGATCCCTTTTGTATAGTAGCGTTAAGCGCTTCCTTTTCTTTGTTTAAGCTGGTAGTCTTTCCTTTTTCGCTGTCAAGTTCTTTTAAGACGTTATCTTTTTCAACGATCAACGTTTTATTCAACGTTCCTAAAGAGTCGATGGTTCTCACATAACCGCGCATAATTTGGCGCAGGGTCTCCGATTCTTTTTTAAGTTTTGAAATAATATAGGCATCGCCTTTATGTTTTTCGGCATCTTCTATTAATTGCGCGATCTCTGCTTTTTTCGCTTCTATCTCTGCCTGCAGGCCTTTGTCGCTGGTTTGCAGGTTTCCGAAATCCTGCTGCAGTTGCAGCAATTCGTTTTTTACATTATCGCGTTCTACAATTACCTGTTCCTTTACTACGATCTCTGTACCCAGTTTATTTTTCTCCTGCATGTACATCCAAAAGGTTATGCCGTTAGTAATAGCCA
>JBBRHI010000219.1:0-5581 GCA_038222995.1 Bacteroidia bacterium
ATCCTGTATCATAGGAAACAGTAACATGGCAAAGACTCCTGCCAATAATAGTTTTTTATATGTATCGGATAAACGCTGCATTAGAACCTGAAATAAATAAACGGGTTAAAGCCTGATGATGTAATAGAGCTCACAGATAAAATAAATAGGATAAAACAGGTTCCCCATGCGCATAAATGGTTTGTGTTTGTATACTCCTTAAAATAAACAGAATCCTGAATACGTTGTCCGCGTTTAGTTAATGTAAAAAAAGAGAATACAACAGCTATACTAAACCACATTACAAATTCGGGTTCAAAGCTTGTTCCGGGATGTATTTTAAATAAGAGCATGTGTTTAATGAAACGAAAGGCGTCTTTTATTTTTTCCACTCTAAAAAATACCCAGCCGAAATTGATAATTAAAAAGGTAATTATAATACTCGGCAGCTTGCCTATTTTCTTTAATATTTTTCCTGAAAAAGCCCGTTCCGTCACCAGGAAAAATCCGTGATAGGCGCCCCAGAATATAAAACTCCAGCTGGCCCCGTGCCAAAGCCCCGAGGCTAAAAACACGAGCCATAAATTAAAATACAAACGATAGGTCGGCACACGGTTGCCCCCTAAAGGAATGTATAAATAGTTTCGCATCCAGTTGCCTAGTGTCATGTGCCAACGTCTCCAAAACTCGGTAATGCTTTGTGAGATATAAGGATTATTAAAATTTTCAGGGAATTTAAAACCCATCATTTTTCCGAGTCCGATGGCCATATCGCTATAGCCGCTAAAATCAAAATAGATCTGGAAAGTATAGGCCAAACTGCCAGCCCAGGCGGTTAAGGTATCCAATTGTGAAAAATCACTTCCAAAAATAGAATCGGCTATAACACCCATTTGATTGGCAATTAATACTTTTTTTCCTAATCCTAAAGTAAAGCGGTAAAAGCCTGTAAGGCGGTTGTCAACTGTTTCACTGTTTGATCTGTCTGCGATTTGATCGGCCAGCTCGTGGTAACGGATGATAGGTCCTGCAATTAATTTAGGAAATAAAATAATGTAAAGTTGATAGTCCCAAAATTTAGTGAGCGGCTTATGCACACGCCGGTATACATCAACAACATAGGTAATGGTTTCAAAGGTGTAAAAAGAAATGCCGATCGGTAAAATTAATTTGGTCCAGTGAATTTGCTTCGGTGTAAAAACAGACAGAATGTGATTTGCGTTTTCTATAAAAAAGTTTGAATATTTAAAGTAAAACAGCAGACCTATGTTTACAGCTACCGAAACGGTTAAAAGCAGTTTTCGTTTGACATTGCTTTGGGACTTGTCCATCCACCTTACGAGGTAAAAATCAAGAAACGTCGTAAATAAAATAACAAATATGAATTTAGGAGCTCCCCAGGCGTAAAAAAAGATACTACCGATAAGAATGACAGCGTTTTTATATTTTTTGTCTATCATAAAATAGACCAACATAAAAATCGGCAAAAAGTATAAAAGAAAAACAATACTGCTAAAAACCATGATTGAATAACGTGGCTAAGATAAAATTATTTTTGTTATTGAAACTTTTTATTAGCCGGGCCAAAAGCCGTAAAAAATGCTATTTTTGATCCCTGTTATTGAGTAGTTACAATCATTATCCATAAATTAATATGAGCAACATTAAGCCCGAAGATTTTTTTAAGAATATTATTTCACACTGTAAGGAATACGGTTTTATTTTTCAGAGCAGCGAAATTTACGACGGGCTAAGTGCGGTATATGATTACGGGCAAATGGGTGTAGAACTTAAAAAAAATATTCGCGACTATTGGTGGAAAGCCATGGTGCAAATGCATGAAAATATTGTAGGGATTGATTCAGCTATATTTATGCACCCAACTACCTGGAAGGCAAGCGGCCACGTGGATGCTTTTAATGATCCGTTAATTGATAACAAAGACAGTAAAAAGCGCTACCGTGCTGATGTGTTGATTGAAGACCATGTTGCAAAAATTGAAGACAAAATAAATAAGGAAGTTGAAAAAGCAGCAAAGCGTTTCGAGAATTTTGATGCCGAAGTGTTTAAATCTACCAACGCACGCGTTAAAGAATACCGGGATAAGATTGATGCGATTAACGAACGCTTTAAAACGGCTTTAAATGCTAATAACTTAGAGGAAGTAAAACAAATTATTATTGACTTGGAAATTGTTTGCCCGGTAAGCGGAACTAAAAATTGGACGGATGTTCGCCAGTTCAATTTAATGTTTAATACCTCTACAGGTGCGGTAACTGATGAAACCAATATTATTTATTTACGCCCTGAAACCGCACAGGGTATTTTTGTAAATTATTTAAACGTTCAAAAAACCGGGCGAATGAAAATTCCTTTCGGGATCGCACAAACCGGTAAAGCATTTAGGAATGAAATTGTGGCACGACAATTTATTTTCCGCATGCGAGAATTTGAACAAATGGAAATGCAGTTTTTTGTGAAGCCCGGTACAGAAATGCATTATTATGAAGAATGGAAACAAAAACGTTTGAATTGGCATTTATCACTTGGCTTGGGTGCTGAGAAATACCGTTTTCACGACCATTTAAAATTAGCACATTATGCTAATGCAGCAGCCGATATTGAACATCAATTCCCGTTTGGGTTTAAAGAGCTGGAAGGGATTCATTCACGCACCGACTTCGATTTAAAACAACACCAGGAATTTTCCGGGAAAAAATTACAGTATTTTGATTCGGAGATGAATGAAAGCTATGTGCCTTATGTAGTAGAAACATCCGTAGGTTTGGACCGTTTATTTTTAGCGGTTCTATCTTCAGCGCTTGTAGAAGAATCATTAGAAGGAGGTGATACGCGCACTGTTTTAAATTTACCGCCGGCATTGGCACCTTACAAAGCTGCCATTTTCCCTTTAGTAAAAAAAGATGGTTTACCTGAACTGGCAGAAAGTATTATGAAAGATCTTAAGTTTGATTTTATGCTGGCGTATGATGAAAAAGATACGGTTGGTAAGCGTTACAGAAGACAAGATGCCATTGGAACTCCGTTTTGTATTACGGTTGATCACCAAAGCCTGGAAGATAAAACGGTAACCATTCGTCATAGAGAAACCATGAAACAGGATAGGGTATCCATCAGTGAATTACATGCTATACTTACCGAAAAAACAAGTATGCAGAGTCTGTTAAAGGGTTTGTAACAAACTGCTAATGTTATTTTAATCAATTTTCTATGCTTAAAAAGATTCTCTTTTATGGTCTGCTGTTATTAAATACAGTATATTTTGCTCAACATGCCAATACCGTTTTGTGGAAGATAAGTGGTAAGAATTTAAAAGCGCCCTCTTATCTTTACGGCACTATTCATATAAAAGATAAGCGGGTTTTTAATGTCAATGACTCTATTGTTAGTTATATAAAAAGCTGCGATGCCTTTGCCGGTGAACTTCACCCCGACAGTTTAAATGCATTGATATTCAGTTCGCTTAACAAAAAAGATACTGTGGCAGATGTATTCAAAAGTTCCTTGGATGATAAGGACTATGAAGCAATTAATAAGAAATTACAAGAAGACCTAGGTTTGAATTTAAATCAGATCAAGAATAAAAATTATAAATTCCTGAAATTGCTTATAAACCCGGTAAAAAATAAGGATGATGATTATCCTACTTTTCTCGACGGGTATTTAACAGCTATTGCTAAAAGAACGGACCGACTTATACTAGGACTTGAAAATACACGGTCGCAAGAAGCTGCTCTCAACTCTTTAAGGTCGCAAGATCAATTAAAAAAAGAAATTATTGAACTCAGTAAAGGAGAGAAAAGAGTTGATCAATTTGAACAGCTTATAAAACTGTATTTAACCGGTAATATTGATAAGATTAGGGAAAACACTTCTTTGCTTTCGTATGAAGTGCAGCAGGATCTTATTTATGTACGTAATAAGATTATGGCACATACCATTGACAGTATTATTAAAACCAAAACTTTATTTGCGGCTTGTGGAGCTGCGCATTTAGGCGGTGACGCCGGAATTGTGCAGTTGTTAAAAGATATGGGTTATACCGTAACGCCTGTTTTTTCAACAAAAAAAATGTATCTCAATTTAAACAACCTTCCTGAAAATTTCAGCAACTGGCAGCTTGTTAACAACAACAATTTTGGAATGAGCTATCGCTTGCCGGGCGCGCCCTCTTCCTATGTTAAGAATATTGTATTTTCCGACATGCAAATGTATATGGATATCGGCTCGGGATGCTCCTATACTATATTTCCTTTTACTGCAGCGGTTGATGTTACAGACAAGCAAAAAATATATGCGCGATTTGCTGAAACTATTCGTAACAAATCTTTAAATAAGGTTCTGAAAACAAATAAACCGATCAATTACAAAGGATCTGAAGGCATTGAGATAGAGTATGAAATGAGTTCCTTAGTGGGAGTAAGGGGACGTGTGTTCATAGAAAATAATATTTTATATACATTTCTTATCAGCTATCCGCTTAGAACCTATGATGTAAAAACCTTCGACTACTTTTTTAACAGTATTTCTTTTTCTCAACCGCTTAAAAGCAATGTCTACAGGTATGTAAACAATACATGGGGTATAGAAATGAATCTTCCTGTAAAGCCTTTTGAGAAAACAGATATTTCTCGCACTGACGGCACCAGGCTGGCTTCATTATCTGCCAAATCAAGCGATAATATAACAGGAATCCATTACATACTTGAATGTTCAGAAGCAGGGGAAGGACGTTTTTATTCAAACGATTCGCTATTGCTTACTGCCATGGAGAATCGTTTTAAAAATTCGGAGCATGTTATTTCCCTGAAAGACTCTTCCTTTACTTTCCAAGGAAGCAATTGTAAACAAACGGTTGTGTGCTTAGACGATCAATCTACCTTAACTAATTGGACCTTGCTTAAAGGTTTCAAATTTTATAACATTATGGCGGTTATGTCCAAAACCGCACAGGATAAACATGTACACGAAGCTGTGCTTAGTTCGTTAACATTTACCCCTTACACTGCGCCTAATAATTTTAAAACCATTGCTTGCCCGGGAGACTCCGCCTTAACCTTTAAGCTGCCTTCCGTATTTACAAAAACTCCTGTTCAAAATCCAGATGACACCCTTAGTATATTTAAAAATCCACTTTACAGATCTTTCGATCAAACTACAGGGATCACCTATTACCTTCAAAAACAGGAAGAATCCAAATATTATTATACGATCCATGATTCAATGTATTGGGAGGAAATCGAAAAAAACAGAGTAGGCTATAATGATACTTTATTATCAGAAAGGAAACTTGAGCTGAAAGGCATTAATGCTGAAGAGTTTGTTGTTAAAAACAAAGAAGAGACCTGTATAACTAAGTATGTGATTTTTAATTACGGCCTTTATAATTACAGGTTCTACGCTTACCTGCCTTACAACAGGATGGATGACAGGTTCCTTTATCCATTCCAAAATATAAATTTTTCAGGTAATTATAAGCCGGAAATTGTGGCTGATACAGCGGCTTTTACAATGATACTCAATGATGTATTTTCTCCTGATTCTGCGTTGAAAGCTAAAAGCAGAAATGTGTTATATAAAT
>JBBRHI010000220.1:0-5558 GCA_038222995.1 Bacteroidia bacterium
TGCCAGGCATTTTTATCACTTTGCAACGCTACCAAAATCATGTCAAATCCCTCGCAGGTTTTAAAAGATTCGTTAGAATACTTTTTATAAATCAATGAAAATTTGTAAAAATCTTTTGTAGACTTTGAGGTTGACGATGACCAGAAATGCACCAGCATTATTTTATTGTTAAACGGGAACGTGAAGCTTTGAATGGAACTTTCAGATGTATTTACTACTAACGACGGGCTCATATCTCCCACCTTTAAATCTGTTGATGAATCCTGGGCCTTGAGTGAAAAAGTAAAAATAGCAAGCGTTATAGTAAAAAGAAAGAATTTCATCTGCAGTATTATATTTATTTTTTAAACGATTTTATTTTATCGGGTAATGCTTCGCCTCTTAAGTTTTTAGCAATGATTATGCCGTTTCCGTCTATTAAAAAATTAGTTGGTATTGAGTTAACTCCGTATTTAACGGCCGCTGCGTTATCCCAAGCCATCAGGTCGCATACATGATAAGGCCAGCTTAAGTTATCTTTGGCGATAGCCGCTATCCATCTGTTTTTATCACCGTCGAGCGATACACTTAAAATTTCGAACCCGCTGCCCGATACAAATTCACCGGTATGGTTAGCGTTATAGGTCGCCGTTACTATAGGGTTTTCTGCCCTGCAAGGCCCGCACCAACTGGCCCAAAAATCAATCAATACCATTTTTCCTTTTAAAGAAGACAGTTTAATTACTTTTCCGGAAGGATCGGCCATTTCAATCTCAGGAGCCCTGTTTCCTAAATTCAATCCTTCCACTACATCTACCGTTATCGTTCCTTTATCCTTAATATCCGTAGTTGATTTCGTATTACCTGCAGCAACAGGGGATTGATCTGTTTTTTTAACTTCTTTTTGATGCTTGCAGTTTGATAACATCAATACTGCTGCAGTTGCTAATACTAAATACGGATAAAAAAATTTCATAATTAACGGTCTTTTCTAATAATTTCGGCACCGATCGCATTTAAGCGTGTATCAATTTTCTGATACCCTCTGTCTATCTGGTTTATATTAAAGATGGTGCTTTTTCCTTTAGCACTCATGGCTGCAATTAATAATGCTACTCCGGCTCTAATATCGGGTGAGGCCATTTGTATGGCACGTAATTGAACCTTTCTGTCAAGTCCCATAACTGTTGCACGGTGCGGGTCACACAAAATAATTTGCGCTCCCATTTCAATTAATTTATCTACAAAAAATAAGCGGCTTTCAAACATCTTTTGATGTACCAGCATATTTCCGCGCGCCTGTATGGCCGTTACTAAAACAATACTTAGCAGATCGGGAGTAAAGCCCGGCCATATCGCATCAGCAACCGTTAGCATGGAGCCGTCAATAAACGTATCAATTTCATAATGCTCCTGCGAAGGAATATAAATATCATCTCCGCGGCGCTCCATCTGAATTCCCAGACGGGAAAATACTTTAGGAATACAACCTAAGTTATCATACGATACATCCTTGATCGTAATTTCAGATTTTGTCATTGCCGCTAAGCCAATGAAAGAGCCAATCTCGATCATATCGGGCAATATGCGGTGATCAGTTCCTTTTAAAGACGTAACGCCTTCAATAGTTAATAAATTAGACCCGACCCCTGTTATTTTTGCACCCATCCTATTCAGCATCTTGCACAACTGCTGTAAATAAGGCTCGCAAGCTGCATTATAGATGGTGGTAGTGCCTTCGGCTAAAACAGCGGCCATTACTATATTAGCTGTTCCTGTTACAGAAGCTTCATCCAACAGCATATAAGCACCTTTTAGCTTGGTGGCCGTAACCTTAAAATTTTCTGTTTCAGAATCATATTCAAACTTAGCTCCCAGGTTTTCGAAGCCTATAAAATGTGTATCCATTCGGCGGCGACCAATTTTATCACCGCCCGGTTTTGGCATGTATGCCTTTCCAAAGCGTGCCAGCATGGGGCCAATAATCATAGTGGAACCTCTAAGCCCGCCTCCCTTTGTTTTAAACTCAGGCGATACTAAATAATCTACATTTATGTTATCTGATTGAAAGGTGTATTGTTCGTGGCCGCTCTTTTCTACTTTCACACCCAGGTCACGCAACAAGTCAATTAATTTGTTTATGTCAACAATGTCGGGAATATTACTGATCGTTACTTTTTCGGGAGTTAATAAAACAGCACATAAAATTTGTAATGCTTCATTTTTTGCACCCTGCGGTATAATGTCTCCTTTTAATTGTTTGCCACCTGTAACTTCAAAAATTGCCATATAATGAGTTTAGCTTATTAGCGGTTTGTATTGTTGTTATTATTGCTTCTGTGCTTAAATTTGTTCTTGTTCTTTTTAAAGCGGCTTTTATTGTTTCCTCCGCCACTGCCTGCACCAAGGTTTATAGGTGTTTGACTGTTATGATTTTTATTCTTAAGCTCATTGGCATGCGTTAATGCCGCGTTTTCATCAATCACCAATTCATTATTGGTCATCTCTTTAAACTGCTTAAAAATAACATCGTCCGTCACCGAATCCTTATTCCAGTTAACGTATGATTTTTTTAAGTGATTTGCTATTAGGCGCTTCAACTCTTGCTTTTCAGGGCCTTCGTCATAGGTTTTAGCAACATCAATAATGCGCTCGATGGTTTTACCGTAATGCTTATACCGTATTTTTGTAGCGGGATATGGAACTATAGCCGGCTTTGTAGTAAAGGTTTCGGCATTGGGGCGGGGATACGGAGAATCTACATCCAGTTTAAACTTAGAGATAAAAAATAAATGATCCCATAGTTTATGCGTAAAGTCAGCAATATCACGTAAATGAGGGTTAAGCTGCCCCATAATCTGGATAATAGCTCTAGCGCATTTGTTACGCTCGTCACGATCTTCAATTGTAATGCAATGATCGATCATGACCTGTATGTTCCTTCCGTACTCCGGTATCTGTAAATGAGGAAGTTGTGTGTTGTATTCCATGGTATTTATAAAAGGTTAAATATACTGATTTTTAACACATAACGGTACGTGTTTATCGAAGATATGAAGAAGCAAAGGTTAATAAAATTACCTTGCTTTACGTATAAATTCACAAAAAAACAGGGGTGTATTTTAAGGGATTACTTGCAATGCTTAAGCATTACAAAATCATTCATCACATACCCCGCACCAATATCAAAATCTTCTACCCTGTCTATTTTAAAACCGTTTTTAAAATAAAAGTTAATAGACTTAAAATTTTTACGATTAACTGTGAGGGTCAATGTTTTAGGTTTTATTAATTTCAGCAATTGATCAAGTGTTTCGGTGCCTGCACCTGAATTTGATTTGTCGCCGTAAATATAAAATTTATGTAAAAAATAATCGGTATTATTTTTTGAACTTACAGATAAAAAACCAATAGCATCTTTACCATGCTCAATTAAATAAAAAGAATGTCTTTCTATCGTCATTTGTTCAATTAAACTCGCGCGGTTATAAAATTTATCCAACATATAATCCACTTGCGCTTGCCCTACCATGTCTGTATAATGCACGTTCCATATCTCCCGGGCCATGGTTGCAATAAAGTTTAAATCCGTTTCTTTAGCTGAATTTAAGTGTATCATACTTGGAGTAATTATGTATCTTTAGCGCCTGAATAGTTTTTTGAAACAGGTGTTTTTAATAACTATACTGAGCAAAATCGTGAAATCAAATATACAGCAAAAAATATCAATCAAAAACCGGAGGGCAAGCTTCGATTATAGTTTTATTGAGAAATATACGGCAGGTATTGTATTGGTTGGTACCGAAATTAAAGCCATTCGTGAAGGAAAAGCATCTTTAGTAGAAAGCTATTGTTACTTTAAAAAAGACGAGCTCTTTATTAAAAGCCTTAATATCAGCATTTACACGGAAGGGAATTTATATAATCATGAACCTACTCGCGAACGCAAACTGTTATTAAGCAGGCAGGAACTAAATAAACTGCAAAAAAAAATGCAGGATAAAGGCTTAACCATTATCCCTACCCTACTCTTTACGTCAGACAGCGGTTATGCTAAAGTAGAAATAGCCGTAGCAAAAGGCAAAAAGAACTATGATAAAAGGGAAGACTTAAAAACAAAGGATTTGAACAGGGAGACGAACAGAAATTTTAAATAAATTCGGTATAGTAATTGCCAATTAAACACTTAAAAAATAATTTATGAAAAACATTCTTATTATTACCACAGTTATCAGCATTGCTTTTATATCTCTTTCCTGCAAAACCAACAAGGCACAAACATCCGCCTCTTCACAACCGATGAATGATTCTAAAGAAATTAAATACCGCGTAATCGTATCATTTGCCAGTAAAGGTGCGGGAACAAGCTACCCTGAGCGTAAGGCCTTTGACAGTTATATTGAGTCTCACCCTAAAAAACCCGCTTATAAATCGGTAATCTGGGGCCGTGAAGGCGAAACAGATTATTGCTTTACCTTAAAAGAATTATCTAAAAAGGAACAGGCAGAATTTATTGCGGAGGCTAAAAAACTCACGGCAACAAACCCTTTGGTTAGCATAAATGAAAATGCACTCAGCCAACATAAAGGGAGATAATTTTTCAACAAAATAGAAGTTTTCATGTTAAAATTGTGGAAAATCGGGTCGGAAACAGCCCGATTTTTTTTGTATTTTTGCAGCCTAACTAAAAACTAAATTCTTTATATAATGAACGAAATTGGATTAAAAGCTCAAGATGCTTCTGTTGCCCAATTAGGCTTAGCAAATGTAGAAATGGCTTATTGGAATTTACACCCGTCTGAACTGGTTGAAGAAACGATCGTTCGCGGACAAGGTGAATTAACTGATGTTGGTGCTTTGGCTATTGATACAGGCGAATTTACCGGCCGCTCCCCTAAAGATAAATTTGTGGTTTATGATGAGAATACAAAAGACAGTGTTTGGTGGGGTGATGTAAATAACCGTTTTGAATCGGATAAATTTGATGCGTTGCATAATCGTATGTTAGCCTATTTAGGCAATAAAGAAGTATGGGTGCGTGATGCTTACGCGTGTGCAGACCCTTCTTTCAGAATAAATATCCGTGTTGTAACCGAAACACCATGGGCTAATTTATTTGCCTCTAATTTATTTTTACGCCCTACCGCCGAAGAAATTAAAACCTTTAAGCATGATTGGGCAATTATTAATGCGCCCGGTTTTAAAGCCGATCCTAAAATTGACGGCACACGCCAGCATAATTTCGCCGTGATTAACTTCACAAAAAAAACAATTTTAATTGGCGGTACAGCTTATACCGGTGAAATTAAAAAATCGATCTTTGCCGTATTGAATTATATTTTACCGCACGAAAAGAAAGTGCTTTCTATGCACTGCTCTGCAAACATTGGCAAAGACGGTGATACTGCTATTTTCTTCGGTTTATCCGGTACAGGAAAAACTACTTTATCGGCTGATCCTAACCGTAAATTAATCGGTGATGACGAGCACGGTTGGGCTGATAAATCCGTATTTAACTTTGAAGGCGGTTGCTATGCCAAGTGTGTGGACCTTACTGCTGAAAAAGAACCGCAAATTTT
>JBBRHI010000221.1:0-5556 GCA_038222995.1 Bacteroidia bacterium
CAATTTTGTGCTTTACTGAATAGGGCTAAGGATGAATTTTTCCAGGATTTATTGGCAAAGAATTCTTTTTCAAGACTTTCTTTTATTTCATAATCGTTTTGAGGAACCCGTTCACCCGCAAATTCAAGGTTAGCAGGGATATTTAAGCCTAATACTTCAAAGTTTGCATTGGAATAATCAGGCCTCGACAAATTAGGCCCAAATGCAAGAATACGAATCAGAAATATAAAAATGATCCAAAACCCAAAACTCGCATATATTTTAATATGATGAGGAGAAGGGTTACGAAAGAAATTTGCTATTGTGTATGAAAGGGTCACTTTCTTTTTAATATCGTATTTAGATATAAAGATACAAAAGTGACGGCACAAAAAATAATAGAAATGATGAGCCAGTTTGACTGATAATTAAGGATCTGGTTCATCGCTAAAGATAAGCCGATAAAGCCGATAGCCAGGAATAAAAGGGCAATTCTTTTTTCCGTAATCCCTTTAAAAAATAAATGATGGGTTGTGTGGTCCTTACCTCCTATAAAAGGAGAACTTCCTTTACGGATACGGTTAATACTTACGGTAATAGTATCTGTTAATGGTAAAATAAATACCAGCGCTACAGTTATAAAACCTAATAAAACGGGGTTTACAGACTGCCAGATATTGTTAACTAACGAAAAAGAATTCCAGCAATAATCAATACCCAGTACAGCTAAAAAACACCCGAGAAACTGACTGCCGGTATCACCCATAAACATTTTTGAAGGATGCCAGTTATAAATAAGAAATCCTGACAGCGCCCCTAAAATTCCCAGGCTCAATATGGGTAATGGCGTTAAAATGAGGTTTAGCTTTTGGGTTAATGAAATAACAAAGCATAAAATAGCTATAGAAACAATGGTAGTAATACCATCCATGTTATCAAGCATATTTATAGAGTTCATTAAGCCTGCTACCCAAAATACAGTCATTCCCATATTTAATGTTTCAACCGAAAAAACAGTAATCTTTGTCCCTGTAAAATAAAGAATAAAGCCGCAGGCTATTTGCGTTAAAAACTTTAATAAAGGTTTCGTATTATAAGCATCATCAGCCAGGCCCATAATAAATGCAATAGTGCACACTAAAAAAATACCGATAATTTTTAGATTATTGAAATGTTGAGGAAGAAAACTATTAATAAATTCTACAGCAATAAAGGAGATCAGGAAGATCACGAAAAACGAAATACCGCCTAAAGATGGTTTTACTGTTGGACTCCAGCGAATGTGTTTTTGATCGCCTAAAGTCCTTGCGCCTAAGTTTTGTGAAAATTTAAGCAATATAGAATTGATGAGTACGGAAAAAACAAACGCAATAGAAAGAGCGATTACAATAAATAAGATGGTGTTTTTCTGAAAAAAATCCATTCTTAAAAAGGGCTGACGAATGTTTTAAATGGGGTTCCTAAAATATCTTTTTCTGAAAGAATCGGATCGGCATAATTCCAATTTATATTAAGATAGGCATCATTCCACAAAACGGTCCCTTCCGAGTCTTTATGATACAGGTTTGTGCATTTGTAGGAAAAAACTGTGTTGTCTTTTAATGTAAGAAAGCCGTGAGCAAAGCCGTGAGGAATAAAAAACATGGTTTTGTTTTCTTCGGTTAACTCTATGGCAACATGTTTTCCATAAGTAGGAGAGTTTTTACGAATATCAACAGCAACATCCAAAACTGCACCTGTAATAACTCTTACCAGTTTACCCTGATCATGTGGCGGAGCTTGAAAATGTAACCCCCTTAATACACCTGTAGAAGAAAGAGATTGATTGTCCTGAACAAAATTAACGGTAATGCCGTTTTTTTTAAATAGAGCTTCATTATAGCTTTCAAAAAAGTATCCCCTGGTATCGGCAAATACTTTTGGTTTAATAATAAGCAGATCTTTTATGTCGGTTTCTATTATTTCCATAATCTTTTTAAAAAACTTTTTTTCGCATCCTCTTTACCTGTAGCGCTATAATATCCGTTACCGTACCCATATCCGTACCCATATCCGTACCCATATTTGTAACCGTAAGCAGAACGTGACGTATCAACGCCGTTTAGTATAATAGAGAGGTTTTTAATACTTGTTTCATGAGATAACTTATCAAGGATCTGTACAAACGCTTTTTTAGAATAATCGGCCCTGAAAACATAAATAGGAAAATCAGCTTTCTGAATAGTAGTTATACCGTCTGTTACCAAGCCTATCGGAGGATTATCAAAAACAATATAATCGTATGTCTTTTTTAATTCTTCTATCATTTCATCAAGCTTCACATCAATAATTAATTCAGAAGGATTTGGAGGAATTGGCCCTGCTGTAATGTAATCTAAACCTTGAAAATTACTTTTGTTAATGCATGATTCAATAGAAGTCATGTTTGTGAGTATTGTACTCATACCGGTGTCGTTTGAAACCCCAAAGCCTTTGTGGATCTTCGGTTTCCTCATATCCAGATCCAATAAAATAACTTTTTTGCCGGCATACGCCAAAATCCCTGCAAGGTTTAAAGCAACAAATGTTTTTCCTTCTCCTGAGATCGAAGATGTAACAGCTACTATTTTTGGGCCGTCTGTGTTTTTTATAAATTGTAAATTAGACCGAATGGTTCTGAAAGCTTCTGCGATCTGCGATTTAGGGTTTTTATCAACTACCAGTTGTGAAACGGGAACGTTGCTTTCATAAATAGGGATGATTCCTAAAACTGATACAGAAGCATCCGTATTTTTAATAATATCATTTAAAGAGGTAATCTTATCATGAAATATATACCGGATAAAAATAACAAGAGTCGATAATAATAAAGCACTTAAAATAGAAATTATAATAGCGTTTCTTTTGTTGGGAGAAACCTGCTCACCAATATTGATTGCTTTTTCAAGAATAACATTTTGAGATACAAAACCGGCTTTTGAAATAGAAAATTCTGTTTTTTTCTCTAATAAAAGCGTATAATATTTTTCACTAATACTAAATAGCCTCATTAAGCGGGCATGCTCCATGTCTTCATCCGGCGAGCGTTCAAACTTACTTTTAAACTCACTTGATTTCTGCATGAGGTTAGTATATTTTGATTTGTATTTTAACCTTACGGAACTGAGACTTTCAATGAGTAATTTTTTCTGTGTCTCAATATTAAAATTGATCTGTTTAATGTTTTCGCTGTTGGGAGTAACCTGGTAAAGCAAATTTTCTTTATCAACAAGCAGTTTTTTTATAGCTTGCGTATATTCCCTTATTGAACTTTCATACTCAGTACCCGCAATTAAGGAAATAAGTTGGTAAGTATCTATACTTATATTTTTAGCAATATTTGATTGTAGTTCTGCCAGCAGCTTTTCCTCTAATTCCACTTTCAACATCTCATCTTCAATATTTGTTAAACGCATCATATTTGCATTTACCAACTCATCTTTATCGGTATAATTCTTTTCTTTTCTAAAATCTTGTAAATTATTTTCAGATACTTTCAATTCGTCATAAACCATATTCAGCTGTCCGTCAATAAAGCTGATGATGCTTTTAGAACTCTCGCTTTTTCTTTCTACGTCAAATAATAAATATTCTTCTGATATAAGATTTACAAGGTCTTTAGATTTTTGCGCGTTTATATCCTTTACGGTTACTAAAATAGTTTTAGCGGATTCGTTCAGTAATTTAATTTCAAGTTTTGATTGCAATTCTGAAGTTACATCATCCACATTTTTAATAATGAAGTAAGATTTGTTGTTAGATGCGAGATTTGACAGGATTTGTTGTTTTTCCATATTAGTATTTAAGGAAATACTGATATCAAAATATTCGGAATTAATAACGTTATTAGTTACAAACGGAATCGTATGCTGAATGCCTTCTGCATTAAAAGAAAGAGTGCCTGAACTAATGTCGTTAAATTTTATATAAATATTAATCCCGTAAATACTATTACGTTTTATATTAAATTTTATAAAATACGGCGATGATTTATAAAGCTCATTATTTTTAAAAGTTCCTTCGTTAAAATAACTTATTTGAACATCCGATTTTTCCACTACCCGTTTTAAAAATATTTTAGATCGGATCTGTTCAATTGCTTCCGCAATTTTATTGGTTGTCCCGTCAAATTTATTGATCTGCAATATTTGAGAAGCTTCCTTATTATCATTGATCTGCACAATTGCGGAAGACTGATAAATGGGTTGACTATACCTTAAATAAATAAAGGCGGCACTTACGCATAAAATAAAAAAACCTATTGCAAACCATAAGCTTCTCCTAATAATATAAAATATTAAGCCCAAATCCAGCTCGCTGCTGAACTTAGATACACGTTCCCTGTAACTGTCTATCCCTGTATCTGACTGGTTCTGTAGCAAATTATCTTTTTATATAAGCATATAACAGAAGAGAACTTGTTATAAGCGTTAAAAGCGGCGTTATTTCTCCTAACAATGTTTTCGTAAACCTGTATCGAGGTTCTACATATACTATATCATTTGCCAATACAACCGTATTACCTTCTTTTAAACCTGAAATTTCAGATAAATCCATTAAAAAAACTTGTGGTTTTTTACCTGCTTCATTACGTATCAGTTTTACTTTATATGCTTTCCCGTCTTCGGCTATTCCGCCTGTTAGAGCCAATACCTCAATAACGGTAGTATTATTATTAGCTAAAGATACTACTTGTGCCTTTCCGCCGTTACCCGGAAAAACGATAACACGTTTATTAGTTACTCTTACCGTAACAAAGGGTTTTACATAAAAAGTGTCATAAATTTGCTCTAAAAAAGTTTCAGTTTCCCTTATAGTTAGGCCGGCAAGGTTAACATAACCTACAAGCGGTAATTTTGTTCTTCCATCTTTTTCAATTACATAATTTATTTCATATGAAGCAAAATTAACGGTATTAGCTAAATCGATAATTTTAAAGCCGTCATTCGAATAAATTTTAACAGTAATAAAATCGTTTGGAGCAATTCTATATTCCTGATATGAAAGCGAATCGTTTAGTTTATCGTATGCATAATCTTTTGGCGTTTTAAGCATTAAATTCGACCTTAAAATTTTGCAGGAAGAAAACCAAATAATTGAACTGAAAATAAAGAAGTATTTAAAAAAATGCATAGCTGTTGGTTAGGGTGAGCAAAGTTAAGATTTATCCTATAATATCAAAAACCATGATGTTTTAATAAGCTTTTGTATAATTCACCCATATCATTCACCAGTCTTTGATAACTGAATTTTGAAAGACTCCAGTTTTCACCGGTTTTTTCTCGTTCCGTATTTCCAGAAAAATGACTGCATGCTATTGATAAATTAGCAAAGTAGGTTTCCCGGTCTGTAATATCTGACAATAATCCGCAATCAGGATGCAACACATCATCAATACCGCCTACATTGGTTGCAACTACATATTTTCCCGCTGCCTGAGCTTCTATGATACTAACAGGAGTGCCTTCGTTTAATGAGGTTAAAGCTACAATGTCTAAACCATGCAAAGCCCATTCTACATTTTTGATCCATGATGTAAAAATAACGTTGACTTCTGCC
>JBBRHI010000222.1:0-5526 GCA_038222995.1 Bacteroidia bacterium
CTGGTGTTTATGTGCCAAATGAAGGTTACTTAAAAACGTGTTCAGAAATGTGTAAAGCAGCTAACGTATTATTTATTGCCGACGAGATACAAACGGGTATTGCCCGCACCGGTAAAATGCTGGCCTGTGATCACGAAAACGTAAAACCCGACATGCTTATTTTAGGAAAGGCATTAAGCGGCGGCATGTATCCGGTATCTGCCGTATTAACGAGCGATGATGTCATGATGTGCATTAAACCCGGTCAACACGGCTCTACTTACGGCGGGAACCCGTTAGGTTGTAAAATTGCCATGACGGCCATGAATGTGGTAATGGATGAAAAGCTTGCCGAAAATTCCGAAAAACTGGGTGAATTATTAAGGGCGGAGTTAAGAGCGATTAAATCAGACAGGTTAACTACCGTTCGCGGTAAAGGCTTATTAAATGCCATTGTTATTAAAGAAAAAGACGGCATTAGCGCCTGGGATGTTTGCTTAAAATTAGCAGAGAACGGCTTATTGGCGAAGCCTACCCACGGTGATATTATTCGTTTTGCCCCACCTTTGGTGATTACCAAAGAGCAAATTTTAGAATGCGCCGGCATTATTAAAAAAACACTCGAGTCGTTTAATTAATTTTTATCCATTATTTATCCAAATTCTGTAATACCGTATCTGTTTTATTTCTGAATCTTAGGATACTCTAATACCGGCATTTTGCCTTCAAACAAATCGGCATAAAACTGCTTGAGAAAGGGTTTTTGTGCCAATAAAGGCCGTATCAGGTAATAATTATGTTCCTTATGTAATACTTTCGAAAAATTGACGTAATGTACATTCGCACAAAGCGGTTGTTTTATCTTTTCTCCCAGTTGGTGCCTGAAAAAAATAAGCCTGGCGCCATTGAGGTTTCGGTCTCTTTTATTAATAGTAACAAAGGTATTTTTGTTAAAGGTTAATGTGTTTAGCCATTCCGCATGCTTATACTGAGGTACACAGGCCGCATTGAGTAAAACATTATCTATCAGGCCGGGTTTTATGTTTTTAAAAAGATCGCCTTTTAAATCATACATTAAAATTAAATTTCCCATACTGTGAAAAAACAAAGTGGTGGTTTTAAATTTTGAGCTATGCGTGTTTTTATAATCCTGCAGCTTTTCTAAAAATAAAGCATAAGGCTTTGCTACTTTAGCGGAAACTAGATAGGTAGTCTTAATATTTTTACCCGCTTTCATATAAGGCCGTTGGGTAGGCCAGTCAAAAAACAATTCATCTATGTTATAAATCCGCATGAGCTTAGTGCCCCTGTCAACACCCGAAGTAAATGTTTTTCCGAGCCCTTCCGTAAACACTACAAAATCTTTAAACTGATCTTTAAGATCTAACAGTTTTTCTAAAGTAGGGTAGGGAACCGCTGTCCAGGTATTGCCTTTAAAATAAACGGCAAAGTATTTTAATGTGCCTGTGGTATCATAATCATAGTCAACAAATTCTTTAAGGGCATCGTTATAATTTCGGGTAGATACTACAAACAGGCACGAATCCTCCTTTGTAAACACATACGTTTTATTTAAGATCATATTATCCCAACTGCAGTATGAATAGGGCTCGCGTGCCTGCTTAGTACTTTGCATAAATGCCGGTTTAAATGTACACAGCAGTAAAAGCAGGTGGAATAATCTTAGATGTGTTTTCATAAACCGTTTTATATCATTTGTAAAAATTATATTTTTAATTGTATTTAAAAAAATGTTTACATTAGTTTAACAATTTAATTTTTATATGGCAAACGATTTTAACGAAGCAACAGCTGAAACCGGTAATTTTATTAAGTGTAAAGATTGCGGTGCCAATTTAAAATACCTTCCGGGAACACCTTATCTGAACTGCGAATACTGCGGTGCTAAAAACGAAATTGAATCGGAGCAACACACGGAGATTATTGAAAATGATTTTGAAAGTTTTTTAAACGAAAAGTCACACTTAGAAGACAAGCAGGAAATTATTACCGTAAAATGCACCAACTGTGCGGCCTCTACAACCCTTCAGCCAAATGTCACATCAAGCACCTGCCCTTATTGCGATACGCCTTTGGTGGTTACTAACGCATCCACTTCTACCATTATTAAACCTTCCTATATCTTACCTTTTAAAATAGACCGGAAAGATGCTACTCAAAAGTTTATAGGTTGGGCAGGCAGCTTATGGTTTGCTCCCAATAAATTAAAAGACTATGCGAAGCAGTCTGCCGAAAAACTGAACGGCCTTTACATGCCTTACTGGACCTACGATACAAACACGGTGTCTGATTATACCGGGATGCGCGGTATACATTATTATGTAACTGAAACTTACAAGGACAGTGAAGGTAAAACGCAAACCCGACAAGTACAGCGTACCAATTGGTTTCCGGCAAGCGGAACGGTACATAACCAATTTGACGATGTGTTGGTGGTGTCTTCCAAATCATTGCCCGAAGCCTTAGCCAACGAATTGGAGCCTTGGGATTTACCCGAATTAGTGTCTTATAACGATAAATACTTAAGCGGCTTTATTACCGAAAGCTACCAGGTTGATCTTACCACCGGTTTTGAAAAAGCAAAAGCAAGGATCCAGCCTGTTATTCACTCAACCGTGCAAAGCGATATTGGCGGCGATGTGCAACAGGTAACAAGCATTAATTCTACTTATAATGATATTACCTTTAAGCATATTTTATTACCCGTGTGGTTAAGCTCGTACCGCTATAAAGATAAAGTGTACCGGTTTTTAGTAAATGCCCGCACGGGTGAAGTGCAGGGCGAAAGGCCTTATTCAGCGGCTAAAATTGCGATGTTGGTTATCGGCATTTTAATTGTAGTAGGTGCGGCTGTATACTTCTTTCAAAAAAAGAAACACGGTATGTAAGTGTGTTGTTATAAAAACATATAGACATAAAGTTCATAATATGAAAAGAGCATAAAAAACTTCTCTTATCTAAAAAAACCGTATAAGACATAAAAGTTCAATAAGAAAAGAAAATAATAAAACTTATAAGCTTTTATATTAGTTATGTGGCAACAATAACTCACTATACGTAACTAAGCTTTTTTGACCTTGGTTGGCTTAATACCCAGGTTTTTCATGTTGCGTCTTTGTTGCCTCTTGAAATCGCGTTTCATTTTTCGCGTCCCCTCTTTTTCTTCTTTTGCAGCAACAGAGCTTGGCTTATCTTTTTGCTTTTTCTCTAAATAAGGATTAAACGCTTCACGGTTTTTATGACGGCGCTTCGATTTATGCCACATTTTTTTACGCTCCTTACTTTCACTGAACTGTGCTTTAACAGGCAAAGTGCCAAGGAATAGTAGTGTTAACACAAAAGCCAACTTTTTAATCATACTCCAAATAACGCATTTATATTAAAAAGACACAGGCGGGAGGTCAAAATTTACTAACAGGTTTTGATGTAAAATTAGAGTTTTGTAATATGTGCCATTTATATTAAATTTGTTAGAACTACAAACTATATATGACTATTAAAGATTGGACAAAACAGGAAATTTTGGATGTGTATAACACGCCATTAATGGAATTAATATATAAGGCATCAGAAGTACATAAGCAGCATCATACTGTAGGTGAAGTGCAGGTAAGCTCTTTACTGTCTATTAAAACAGGAGGTTGTCCCGAAGACTGCGCCTATTGTCCGCAAGCAGCACGTTACCATACAGAAGTAAAGGTGCATAAATTAATGAGTGTGCCGGAAGTAAATGAAGCGGCAGATAATGCTAAAGCAGGCGGCGCCAGCCGTATGTGCTTAGGCGCTGCATGGCGCGAAGTACGTGATAACCGCGATTTTGATACCGTGTTGGATATGGTAAAAACCATTAACAGCAAAGGCATGGAAGTATGCGCCACTTTAGGAATGGTAACTGAAGAACAGGCACGCAAACTGGCCGATGCCGGATTATATGCGTATAATCATAACATTGATACCAGCGAAGAAAATTATAACAATATTATTTCAACCCGTAATTACGACGATCGTTTAAACACGATCAACAATGTACGTAAAGCAGGCTTAACGGTATGTTCGGGCGGTATTATTGGTATGGGAGAAAAAATTGAAGACAGGGTAGGGATGCTGCACACGTTAAGCATTCTTCGCCCTCAACCCGAGTCGGTTCCTATTAACGCTTTAGTGGCGGTTGAAGGAACACCGATGGCAGATCAGCCTCCTGTTCCAATTTGGGATATGGTTCGCATGATCGCCACCACGCGTATTGTGTTACCGAGAACAGCAGTTCGTCTATCGGCAGGGCGTTTAAGCATGAGCATGGAAGGACAAGCATTATGTTTTATGGCAGGTGCTAATTCTATTTTTGCAGGAGAAAAATTATTAACGACTCCAAACCCTTTATATAATCAGGATATGGAGATGTTTAGTATTTTAGGCTTAACCACTAAAAAAGCATTTACCGATAAATTAAAAGAAGAATTAGTTTAGCATTATTATAATTTTATTTGAATACTTAAATAATCTCCATGAAAAAAATCTGTTTACTCCTGATCGTCTTAACGACACAAGTTACCTTCGCGCAATCAACCGAACTCTCCAATAAATATGATAAGATCGGGAAGTTCAGCCAAGGCTTGGCCATTGTGCATAAAGGCGGCTTATCGGGTGTTATTAATATGGAAGGCAAAGAATTGGTGAAACCTGAATATGATCACATTTCAGATTTTATGAAAGACGGCGTAGCTTTTACGCGTAAAAAAGACCTGGTAGGAGTGATTGATAATACCGGAAAAGTGATCGTAGATAACCAATATGATTACATCAGCCACTTTCACGGTAACAACGCTATTATCAGAAAAGGCGGCCTTTGCGGAGTAATTAACAAGCAAGGGAAAGTAATTGTTGATATGAAATATGAAAAACTAAAATTGGAGAATAACGGCGTGATCAAAGCTATTAATCCTGATAAAACAGAAGTTCTGATCAAACCAAACAATTAATGTCCGGTCATAAGTTTCCGAATGCATTAAAATTGTTATTAGAGCAACGCCGTGAAAAAGGATTTCTTCGTTCACTCAAAGCATCTGTTCCTGTTATTGATTTTTCAAGCAATGATTACTTAGGGTTTTCAACGAAGGGAACCTTATCATCTGAAATACAAAAACTTCAATCGTCTACAAAGACAGGTTCTACAGGTTCCCGCTTGATCAGTGGGAATTCAGCTATACATGAAGAACTCGAAAGAGAGATTGCAACATTTCATCATGCAGAATCTGCTTTATTGTATAATTCCGGCTATGATGCTAACCTGGGGTTACTTTCCTGTGTGCCGCAAAAAGGCGACCTCATTATAAGCGATGAATTAATTCATGCTTCGCTGATTGACGGGATCCGATTGAATTACGCCACTAATTATAAATTTAAACACAATGATGTAGAAGCCTTAACAGACCTTATTAACAGGCATAAAGATACCTATAAAGAAACTTATGTAGTGGTTGAAAGCGTATACTCTATGGACGGCGATTGTGCGCCGTTAAAAGAAAT
>JBBRHI010000223.1:0-5510 GCA_038222995.1 Bacteroidia bacterium
GATTTCAGGTCTGCCACTGTAACACCGTATTTGCGGGCAATAGTGCTTATTTTTTCTCCGCTGCGCACTGTATGTGTTTTTTGAATTTCTTTTACGGCAACAGTATTTTCCAGCGCAACCAATTCCTGCGACTTAATAGCAGAATAGATCTCTGTTTCATTTGCCAAAAACGTTCCTATTTTAGCTTTAGGCAACGTGAGCATATTACCGCCTGCAGGTATTACACCCTTGCGGTACTGCGGGTTAAAATAAGTAATTTCATCTATAGGTATATCTAACGCAGCGGATATTTGCATAAAGGACATAGGCTCTTTTACGACGGCAGTATCCACTTCAAAATAGGTTTTACGCGGTGTGGAAGCATAAATATTATGTTCTGTAGGATAGTTCATGATATAATTGGCTGCAATAAAAGCCGGTACATAAGCTTGTGTTTCTGCAGGTAGGTATGGACGGATTTCCCAATAGGTTTTTTTGCCGCCGCTTCTGCGAATAGCTTTACTTATGGTTCCGGGCCCCGCATTGTAAGCGGCTAATACCATCTGCCAATCGCCAAACATACTATATAAGCTTTGTAAATATTCGGCAGCGGCTTCCGTTGCTTTATATACATCCGAACGATCATCCATATAGGAATTTACTGCCAGGCCGTACATTTTGCCGGTGGGGTACATGAACTGCCATAAACCCGTTGCTCCGCATTTTGAGCGAGCGTTAGGGTTAAGCGCCGATTCAATAACTGCCAAATGTTTCAACTCCAAAGGAATATTATGCTTGTCAAAAATTTCTTCAAACATCGGGTAATATAATTGAGATAAGCCCATCATACGGCTCACCAACTGGCGTTTGCGTATAGAATAAAGATCAATAAACCCTTTTACATGAGGGTTATAAACCAGGTCAAAAGGAGAATTAGCATCTAATTTAGCTAAGCGGCTTTCATATACAAAATCCTCAAACTTTGGAATGCTGTCTTCAGTATATTTATATTTGTTGGATTTCGGATAAACAGGCTTTAACAGCGCTTTTTCAAGTACTTTCTGATTTGCTAAACTGTCAAGCATTGCCGCAACAGGATTATCCGTCATGGTAAGCGTGTTTTGAGCAAACAAACTTCCCGTGGCCAAAACAGGCACGTATAGCGCTTTTTGGAAAATTCTTTTTAGGTTCATCAGTATCAGATTTATTTCTTCAGTATAACGATGTAATTTACAAAACGTTACATAAAATTCGGGTTAATTATACAATAATAAAAAATATATTTTAAAATCAAAAGTTAAAGTACTTAAATTTTTAACTTTGCACCGTGAAAAACGACGATAATGAACCAAAAGAATACTTTGAACGAAGTATTCCTATAGTACTGCTTTTTATTGGAGGCGGCTTATTTTTAGACTGGCTTACCATGCATTTATTTATGAATGTAAATCCATGGGGTTCGCTCACAGGCGTTCCCGGGCTGGTGCTTACGCTGCAGGGCTTATGGCTTTTGGTGCACCCGTATGCTATTGTATATGAAGATCGTTTTGAGATAAAACAAAATTTTATTTATAACAGGGAGTTTTATTACCTCGATGCAAAAAAGCTGGAATGTAAAAAACCGACTAAACTAACAGTGGTTTATAACGATGATGAAACAGAATCTCTGCCGTTGTTTGGTATGAGAGGCTCTAACAAAAATAAATTTTTGAAAGCATTAAACGAAAAAATTGCTTTAAGCATTGCCGCCCGAAATTTTTAAAGAATTTTTGTATTAAATAAACAGGGATACCCAAACACATGAAAAATAAAAAGCTGCTTTTTTTTGTTATTCTTTTATTCCCGGCCCTCTTTAAAATTATTTTAGAATTTACAACCATCAACTCTAAAAAACTCCCGTATTTTGGGCCTAAAGAGCCTATGGGTAAAGATACGGTATATTACAAAGTAAGCTCTACTTTTAAAACGGTTGACGGTTCAGGTTTAAAAAACAGGGAGCTTGATACAAATGATTTCTCCGTATTTGTAGTGTGCTTTATTAAACCGGCATACAAAAAAGATAATTACAGGCTGGCAGGATTAAGCGAATATGCTCAATATAAAAAAGATAAAATAAAACACATTCCCTTTGTCATTGTAACTCCCTGCAGCGGTTCAGCCGATCAATCATGCCTAAAAGAACTTAATAAGTTACAGGTTGGTAATGAAAGTATCTATACGCTTTATTGGAATCCTGAATCGTTTGACAGTTTAAACTTAACCTTCTTTAAAGATAAACCTGTCTATATCGATTACAGTTTTTTTACATTAGTTGATAAGAACCGCCATATTCGCGGGTATTACGATGCCAGGTATGTTTCTGAAATTAAACGACTCACCGAAGAATATCAACATCTTCGTTTAAAAGAAGAAAAACAGAAGGTGATTAATATTAACCAAATAGAAAAAAAATAAACACATGCGTATTGTATTATCCTGTATTTTTTTAAGTTTATTGGTTGCAGCCTGTAAACCGAACGCCTCCAAAAATAAGCAACTGCTGCCCATCTACGGAGAGAAAATATTGTCGGGAACCGATACCGTATATCATACTATTCAGCCTTTCTTTTTTACTAACCAATATAATGAGCGCATTACCGAAAAAACAATTGATCATAAAATTTATGTAGCTGATTTCTTTTTTGCAACGTGTCAGAGTATTTGCCCGCAAATGAGCTCGCAGTTGGTATATGTGCAACGTGCATTTAAAAATGATGAGGATGTATTAATATTATCGCATACGGTAAACCCCCTGCACGATACCGTTGAAGTATTGAACGGTTACGCGCAAAGTTACGGCGCCGTTAAAGGTAAATGGCACTTTTTAACAGGTAATAAAAAAGATATTTATTCCATGGCAAAGAACAGTTATTTAGTAAATGCGTTAGAAGACGACGGCACGCCCGAAGGCTTTCTGCATAGCGAGTTATTTGTATTGGTTGATGCACAGCGCAGGATCAGGGGAACATACGACGGTACGGATTCGGTAGCCGTTAAAAGATTAATAGATGATATTAAGTTATTAAAGCAGGAAACACATTAATGAAGGGTTATCTGTTTTTAATACTGTTCCTGTTTACAAAAGGTTTATTTTGCGAAACACAAACCGTTACAGTTTATTATTTAGACAGTTGCCAAACCCTTATCTCATCTGAAAAAATTGAAGTAGGAAATTTTAACTCCGATTCGGGCGAAAAACCAAACCCGGTTTTCGAATTATTCCGCAAAAAACAACGCCTTAATAAACGCATCACTGCTGCTGTGCTTGCTTTTCCGTTTCCCTTCGGTATTGTGGGCCTGCACCGTATTTACCTGGGCACAAAGCCTTATGTGCCTGTAGCTTACATTGCCAGTTTAGGGGGTGTATTCGGCATTTTACCGTTTATTGATTTTTGCGTAATTACGTTTGATAAAAAAAACTTTGAAGGATTTAAGGATAACGGGCACATTTTTATGTGGCTTAATAAATAGTTTTATTTAAAATACGTAACCGGCAGCGGTATTTTTAATCATAAACACAGTTATAAGATTTTTAAAACGCTGTAAATGAATTTATTAAATATAATACAAGATAAGTACACATCTTTGCAACCTGTTAAATACATTTTTTTAAATTTGGTGCTTACTTTGTGGCACAGTAAAATAAAAAACATATCATTATGAAAAAAGCAATTTTAGGACTGGCCTTAGCAATCTCCATCGGTAATGCAGCACAGGCACAAAAAGAAGTAAAGTATGAGAAATTATTTTACAAAGACATTATCGCGGAGACCGCTGAAGTTAAAATCATGGTGGATAACGCGGTTTCAACGGCCGTAGAAACCAAGTTTAAATTAAAAATAACAAACCTTTCAGGAAATTATATCATATATAAGCCCGAAGAGAGTAAGTTCATCATAAACGGCAAAGAAATGAGCCCTAAAGAAAAATGGTTGATCATTAAGCCTAACGAATCTGATTTTAGAGTGATCAATTTAAAAGGAGCATTTAATGAAGTGAAAACGTATTCATTTGTTATGGGTGGTTTATATACAGTATCAACTAAAGCGCCCGTAATTCCTGCAGCTAACTTTGAGCTGCCTGCTGCCAAAAACGATTTTGAAGCAGGCGATTTTAAATGCACTGTTTCAAATGTGTATAAAGAATCCGATAGAACAGAAGTGAAATTTAAATGCGCTTATAACGGGAAAAAGATCGGGTTTATTCAACCTTCGAAGGCCGCCGTTAAAATGCCTGACGGGAAAGAATATGCTAATGCCAAATCAAAATCGGATCTTATGTTATTAATGAAGGGCGATGATGACAGCTTTACTTTAAAATGGGACAGAATGGAAGGTGGAAAAGCGATGGACATGCAAAAAGTAGCTATGGTCATTATATGGCACGAAACCTTTATGGAATCGGAGGCGGTAAGCCTTAAGCCGGAAACGCTTAAGTTTGAATTTGATGAAGCAACTACAACCTTAAAAGGCAAAAAATAAAATTGTTCTTATATTTAAAAGCAGGATATATATGTATGTCCTGCTTTTTTATTTTATCTCCGTAAACTTTCCGTTTAAAAGCCTGAAATTAATACCGGCTATTTTAAACTTTTTACCTTCATTCATTTTTCCCATTTCCGTCAAATCCTCTTCCATTGTGTGGATCGACCCGTTAGTGGCATAGGCAATATCAAGATACTTTGTATTTAAAACACTGTTCACCCCGCAAATTATAATACGTATCGGTATCTTTAATTCTTTGAGTTTTGGCAAAAGGTTCATATCGCAGGGGTCTTCCCAATTATCTGCAATGAGGACAATATTTTTGATATTATTAGGGTATTTTTTTACCGCATAAAAAATAGCTTCCAAATCATTTTCGTAGTGTTGACCCTTTTCCATGCTGAAGATCATTTTGTCAAAGATCTTATCGGCCTTAAAAGATTCTACGGTCCATATTCCTGATGTATCAAGCTTTACGGATTGGTCATTGCTTTTCTCTTCATCATCATTAAAAAACACAAATTGCTTAAATGTTTTCATGCGTTCATTAAACTTTGCCCATACTAAAAGCTGAATAGTATAAGGTGACATGCTTCCGGTTACATCAGCCACGCAAAGCATTTCTTTCCACGAAGTATTTCGTGTCAGTACTTTTATCAGGGTCGAGTCTTGCAGCTTTTCTTTTTGATCAAGCACATTTTCAAAATATTTTTTCTCTGTAACAAAGGGAATCAAAGGCCTGAAGTAAATAACAAAGCCGTGAAAGTAATTTTTTAGATCGTAGTTGCTCCTTACCCCGTATTGTTTTATAACCCGCCACTTTATAACTTGTTTATTAAATGCATTTGGGCAGTGCATATACAGCTCAATAATTCTTTTCCGGTTAAGCTCTGAAAAATCTTCTCCTTGCGGGAAATCAGAATATACAAGGTCTACCTGCGTAATTGTTTCTTGGTTTAAAATGCGCGGTATGGCGGCATTTACTATTCTGTAATCTCCCGGTTCAAT
>JBBRHI010000224.1:0-5483 GCA_038222995.1 Bacteroidia bacterium
GTCAGTCTCTTCCGGTTTGTACTTTTCAATATAAAGGCTGTCGTTAAACTTTATCCTGAGGTTCATATTTAGCTGAGCTTTCAGCATAGTACATCCCAAGCAAATCAAAAAGAAAAATAATTTTTTTTTCATACGACAGAAATTATAGGTTAAGCAATTTACTGTTGTTTATAACACGGCATTAAATTAAAAGTAACACAATAGCAATTATTCTTCTTCGAAGGTGTAAGAATATTTACGCCATTTTTCAATTACCTGCTGCATATCATCCGGCAATTCACTGTTAAAAAATATCGGTTCTTTAGTAATAGGGTGGGTGATGCCCAGAGTTTTGGCATGTAAGGCTTGGCGAGGTAATATCTCAAAGCAATTTTCAATAAACTGTTTGTATTTGTTGCTTGGCAAGCCTTTTAAAACCCTGTCGCCGCCGTATTCATTATCATTAAATAAGGGGTGCCCGATATGTTTCATGTGTATCCGGATCTGATGCGTGCGGCCTGTTTCAAGCTTACATTCAACAACCGTTACATAACCAAAGCGTTCCAATACTTTATAGTGCGTAATGGCATGCTTACCGTGATCGCTGTCAGGGAAACAGGCCATTACTTTCCTGTTCTTCAAATCACGCGCTACGTTGCATATAATAGTGCCGCTGTCTTCTTTTACATCGCCCCAAACAATGGCAATATATTTTCTGTCAAGGTTCCTGTCAAAAAAATCTTTGGCAAGGCGTGTCATGGCAAGCTCTGTTTTAGCAACAATGATAATGCCTGATGTGTTTTTATCAATACGGTGTACTAAACCCGGCCGGTCAATAGACATATTTTCGGTTAACTGCGTTTTGGAAACCGGTAAGTTTTTAAAACGATACGCCAGCGCATTTACCAGTGTGCCGCTGTAGTGCCCGAAAGCAGGGTGAACCACCATGCCGGGCTCTTTGTTTACTACACAAATATAGTCATCTTCATACACCACATTAATGGGAATGTCTTCCGCTAAAATTTCAATATCGCGCGGAGGAGTCGTCATTAAAACCGAAATTTCATCAAACGGCTTTACGCGGTAATTTGATTTTACGGGCTTGCCGTTAACCAAAATGCAATCGGCATCACACGCCTGTTGAAGCTTTGTGCGCGTGGCATTGGCAATACGTGTCATTAAAAACTTATCAATGCGCAGCATTACCTGACCCTTTTCAATTTTTATATTGTGGTGTTCGTAAAGCTCTTTTTCATCTTCACCGGATTCAACTTCTTCGGTATCGTTAGTCATTTATCGGTATATGATGAGTTTTTGTGGGGTAACGTTTATCGCACTGCCTTGCAGTTGAACAAAATAAATTCCGTTGGGCAGGTTGCTGATATCTATAGATTCATCAGCGTTAAATGCAGAAGCATAGACGGATTGGCCAATGGAAGACAAAATAGTGACAGTTGCTTTTTCTGTAATTAAACCGTTAGTTGCAATACGCACACTGTTTTGCGCAGGGTTAGGAAATAAAGTCACTGACTGTTGTTGTTTTTCGATCGTATTTACTCCTACGGCAAAAGAGCAACTTCCCATAATAGGATTGATCATTAAAGAACCTTTAATGGCCGATTGTGTCCAACCGCTGCCTACATCATAAAATAAGGCATCAGAGTGATTCGTGTTTTTATCAAAACCTATATTTAACGGCCTGTTAGTAGTTTGTTGAATACCAAAGTAGTAAGTACCTGTGGATGTAACAGGCAAAAGTTTGCACGAGCTGAGCTTATAAATCATCGGCGAATTATAACCGGCCTGTAAGTATGACGGATACATCATACTGTCTCTGTAAAATACCTCTCCGGGGCCACTGCCTGTATCTTTCCAAACCATCATCCTGAATGAGGAGCCAATAATATTTAATCCGTCTGTAATGGGATCAAAATAGATGCGCATTCCTCCCAAAGTATCAGTAATATTGAGCGTATAGCGTATGGCCATTTTGGCGCCGTAGGTATTATTATAATAGCCCACTTCTGCCGTGCCGTCGTCATGAGCAAAATAATTTGAAAACTCCTGTGTCTGAATAAGAGTGTCATTACTTTTTGCAACATCGGAAAATGAGGGTACGTTGAAAAAATGTTTAATTTTAAAGGTTGTATTGCCTGTCATTGCCGGGAAAGCAAAAGAAATAGGTCTTTGTGAATAAGCAGGGCCTGAGCCTGTGCCCGACACGCTGTAGGGATAAATGTTGTTATTGCCGTTTGTATAGGTGCTAATGGCAGCGTTGCTTTGGTTAAAAACCGTATCAAAGTAATTTACTTGCACCCCTTGTCCAATATAGTTGTGACGAATATAATTATATGAGGTTGGTGCCATTTCTGCAGTAATAAACTGTTCATAGGGCATAACCGAATAATTTTTAAGAAAAGGGGTACTCATGTATTCAAAAGCAATATCCTGAGTCAGTGTATCATCAAATGTCCTGGCCCTGTCAAGAAATACATAGTCTATATTCCAATGGTCAAGACTACCGCTAACCGTAGCATCGTTCCTGAAACGAAATTGAAATAAGCTGTCAAGATACTCCGGATCCAGAATAGGAATCATGCACCTGTGAAATAAACTGTCATTAGTGGACGGATTATAGCCCGGAAAACCCCTCATTTTAATCCATTTTTGTTGACTGGGCTTGTAAAAATCAATACTTAGGGAATCCGGTGGTTCAGGTGCATCACCCCTGCCTTTAGCCTGGTAGTAGAAACTCAGGTATAAGCTGTCTCCCAAAGTGTATATTTTAGTGCCTTTTTTTTCTAAATTTATCGGTCTTGATATTAATTTATCGGCAGGCTGTGAACTTGTGCTTAACGCGCTTATATTATAAGGGTAGCCTTTTTTGTTAAGTCCGTCGAACGTAGCAACGCCAATGCTTGGAGGAGCTATTGGAAATGTATGATTTACAAAAACGCCTCCCGAATCTAACCAATGGTTAAGCGTAGGTTTAGACGAAGTGGGAGAGTACGAAAAATCATCAAAAAAGGGTAGGGTATCAGAAACAATAATACTTGATGTTCTGCTCGCCATGGGCCTTTCTTCAGACAAAGCTGTCAGCACATGGTTAGTACTTAAAGGCCTCAGCTGCTCCTGGGCCGTTAAACCAATATGCATTACCGTTAATAAAACAATAATGAGGCTTGCCGGTATTTTAACTTTTCTGATCATTATCTATTCGGTGCCGGGATCGTTAGAGGCTCCTTCAGATGAGTTTTCATCTTCCGGGGCACTGTATCCGTCTTCTTTTCTCCCTACAATTAAATCAATTTTACTTCCTTTTTTTATAGCGTCCCCCGGTTTTAATTCTTTCCCGTTAAACAATTGTTTCAGTACACAACCCTTGCAATCAGCTGCTATTTCGGTTACTTTGCCTTTTTTAAAGCCTTAACTTTCAATCATAAATAATGCCTGTCTTGTACTTCTGTCCACTAATTTAGGCATAGCAATTTGCGGCGCCTGTGTACTAGTAACGTATAAGTATATCATTCTATTGTGTTTAACCTGAGATTTTGGCTCAGGATCTTGTTTAACCACAATACCGGGCTTTTCCTTAGGGTCGTAAATACTGTCAATGATCAGGTATCTTACATTCTTGTTTTGAATAAAACCGGCAAGCTCCTCTATCTTTTTGCCTTTAAAATCGGGCACTTCGGCAGTTTCTCCATGATGAGTGTAAATATTAAGCAGCTTGAACATGATCCACAAAACGGCTATAACGCTTACTACAGCTATCAAAAAATGCTTTAAAAACAATTTGGATTTAAGAAATGCGAAGAGATCTTTCATAAAATAATAAGACCGCTAATATAGGTAATATTTACGGAAACATATTATATTTGGCTCCCTGTAAGGATTGCGGCAAACAAATTTTGTTAATCATTGTGATAAATTACAGGTAATAAAGTGAGATTAAATTTAGTTCAATACACTAAAAACACATTGCAGGAAAAAAAACAAAAAAAGTTTTGTTTTTTTTTGCAACAATGAAAATTGTTACTAAATTTGCAACCCCAATTAAATGGGACGTTCTTTAAAATTTAAAAAATTTAAGCCGAAGTAGCTCAGCTGGTAGAGCCACTGATTTGTAATCAGTAGGTCGGGGGTTCGAGTCCCTTCTTCGGCTCTTGTTTTTGGGGATATACCAGAGTGGCCAAATGGGACAGACTGTAAATCTGTTGTTTCGACTTCGGAGGTTCGAATCCTCCTGTCCCCACAGAAGTAACAATGGTTGTCGCATTGTTAATTAAAGAAACCAAGCGAAAGTAGCTCAATTGGTAGAGCTCCAGCCTTCCAAGCTGGAGGTTGCGGGTTCGAGACCCGTCTTTCGCTCCAGTATATTGGAGGTAGTGAAGTTGATGAATAACCGTGTATACGGACAAAAGTTTGTAAAAGCCTGAATTTGCGGCTTTAGCCCTTTTGAGAGTCCCCAAAAAAGAGGGACTTTTCGTGTATACAAAAACAAAGTTCTTTTAAATAAGGCGTGCAGCGACTTTAATAAGCTGTTGTAGCTCAGTGGTAGAGCACCTCCTTGGTAAGGAGGAGGTCGGCGGTTCAATCCCGCTCAACAGCTCAACAGGTGTTTGGCGGTTCTCCCGATAGCTATCGGGACAAGCTCGACAGCTCTGTATAATTTAAAAGAACAACAGGCGTTAGTTAAATAATAACCTAATATAAATAATAACAATTAACTAAAAAATCACACTGGCTAAAGAAAAATTCGACCGTTCCAAACCACACGTAAACATTGGAACAATTGGTCACGTAGATCACGGTAAAACGACATTAACTGCTGCAATTACTACTGTATTGGCAACTAAAGGATTATCAGAAGTAAGAGATTTCTCTTCTATTGATAACGCTCCTGAAGAAAAAGAACGTGGTATTACTATTAACACATCTCACGTTGAGTATTCAACTGCGACTCGTCACTACGCTCACGTAGATTGTCCGGGTCACGCGGATTATGTAAAAAACATGATTACGGGTGCTGCTCAAATGGACGGTGCAATTTTAGTGGTTGCCGCTACTGACGGACCAATGCCACAAACTCGTGAGCATATCTTATTAGCTCGCCAGGTAGGTGTTCCTACAATCGTTGTATTCATGAATAAAGTGGATATGGTTGAAGATGCCGAGTTATTAGAGTTAGTTGAAATGGAAATCCGTGAATTGTTGTCATTCTATAAATTTGACGGTGATAACACGCCAATTATTCAAGGTTCTGCTTTAGGCGGTTTAAATAACGATCCAAAATGGGTTGATAAAATTATGGAATTAATGGATGCTGTAGATTCTTACATTCCATTGCCTTTACGTGAAAAAGATAAACCATTTTTGATGCCGGTTGAAGACGTGTTTACAATTACAGGTCGTGGCACTGTTGCTACAGGCCGTATTGAAACAGGTGTGATCAACTCTAACGATCCTGTTGAGATCCTTGGTATGGGTGATGAGAAATTAAC
>JBBRHI010000225.1:0-5467 GCA_038222995.1 Bacteroidia bacterium
GTAGAGAATTGGTGAAATTTGTAAAAGAGCACCACATTGCACACGACCTGTGCGGAAAAATTATTGTGGCTACTGAACAAAGCGAACTGGCGCACATGAACAAAGTGTTTAATAACGGCTTGGCAAATGATGTGGAAGGAATAGAAATAATTGACTCCGCTAAAATTAAAGAAATAGAGCCGCATTGCCAGGGTATTTCAGGCATTTGGGTGCCTTGTACCGGCATTATAGATTATACGGATGTTGCACGAAAATATGTTGAGCTGATACACGCTAAAAACAACGGCAGCAAAGTATTAACGGAACATAAAGTTACGGGCTTTGAAAAGAAGGGCGATACAACAGATGTAATAACGGATCGCGGAACTTTTAACGGCAACTATATTATCTCCTGCGCAGGCTTGCAGGCAGACCGGATCACTAAAAAAGATCACGTAAAAACAGATTCGGCTATTGTTGGGTTCAGAGGCGACTATTACGACCTGACAGATAAAGGAAGAGAAAAAGTAAGAAATTTAATTTACCCGGTTCCTAACCCCGAGTTTCCTTTTTTAGGCGTGCATTTTACACGTATGATCAATGGTGGCGTAGAATGCGGGCCAAACGCCGTTTTTGTATTTAAGCGTGAAGGATACAGCAAAACATCCTTCAGCTTAAAAGATACAGCAGAAGCATTCGGCTACAAAGGAACCTGGAAATTTTTCGGTAAACACTGGCGTTTCGGTTTAGACGAATACCGAGGAGCTTTCAGCAAAACGTATTTCCTGAACAGGTTACGTAAACTCATTCCCGATCTGCAACCGGATGATATTGAGCCGGCCCGTTGCGGTGTAAGGGCTATGGCTTTAGGACCTAACGGAGATATGCTCGACGACTTTAAAATTGAATATAAAGGCAATTCTATGCATGTGATCAATTCCCCTTCACCTGCTGCTACGGCTTCTTTAGCTTACGGCAATGAGATTGCCACCATGGCGAAGGAATATTTTAAGCTAAGCTAAACCCCCAGTTAATGAAATGTTTTGTGCTGCATATTTTTATTTTAATGTGCTGCTGTTGCCAGGCACAAACTTTGGACATTGAAGGACACAGGGGCTGCCGAGGCATAATGCCTGAAAATACCATTGAAGGGTTTATTAAAGCTTTAGATGTAGGCGTAACTACGTTAGAAATGGATGTGGTAATTACAAAAGACCGTAAAGTTGTTTTATCACACGAGCCTTTTTTAAATCATGAAATTTGCACCGGACCTCGAGGAGAAATAATTAATACAAGCAATGAAACCTCATTTAATTTGTATCAAATGAATTATGCTGATGTGAAACTGTGTGACTGCGGGAGTAAGATAAATCCTCGTTTTAAAGATCAATATAAATTAAAAACAAGTAAACCTATATTGGAAAGCGTTATTGATACGGTAGAGAAATATATTACTTATAAAAAATTAAAGCCGGTAAATTATAACATCGAAATTAAATCGACACCCCAAACAGACTGTATTTTTCATCCCAAGCCGGCAGAATATACCGACATGGTATACCTCGTTATTCAGCAAATGCACATTACCGCTAAAGTTATTCTTCAATCGTTTGATGTCAGGGTTTTACAATACATTCATTTAAAAAAGCTCCCTGTTAAAACGGCTTTGTTAGTTGAAAACACTAAAAGCTTCAGTGAAAATATAAAAGTGCTCGGCTTTAATCCCTTTATCTATAGCCCTGATATGGCTTTGGTAAATGAGGAACTGCTAAACGCATGTCATAAAAACAATATTCTATTAATTCCGTGGACCGTTAATGAAATTAAAGATATTAGCCGAATGCTGAAGCTTGGTGTGGACGGGATTATAAGTGATTACCCCGATAAAATTATTGAAGCTTTGAAAAATAAATAGATTAACGGTTTTTATAACGTCTACAAGGTTTTAAATATCTTGAAGATGTTGCCATCTGTTTTTTTGATTTTCACTAACGATAAAAAAGCAAATACTTATTCGTATTTTTAATTCATAAATCCCGGCTATGAATAAACTATACTCTACACTTTTATTTTTTTCAATTTCTTTCATTACCTATTCACAGGATTTAAAACACTGCGGCTCCGATGAAATGCGGATCTCCACATTAAAACAAAATCCCGCAATAGCTAAAGCAGTTATTAAACGCGATGCCGCTCTTGAAAACTTCACAAGTGCTTTCGTACGAGATGCTCAGTCTAAAAGCCCGAGCACGGCAACTTATATTATTCCGGTGGTATTTCATATTATTCACAACTACGGCAGCGAAAACATTAGCGATGCCCAAATAAAAGACGCTATTGATATTGCCAATAAAACCTTTAATAAAACACACCCTAATACATCCTCCATTATTCCCGCATTCCAGGGCATTCATGCAAATTGTGACATTGAACTGCGATTGGCAACTTTAGATCCCAACGGTAATTGTACAAGCGGCATTAACCGCATTGCTTCCCCTTTAACCAACTCGGGCGACCAGCGCGTAAAGAGCTTAATACACTGGCCTCCCACCAAATACTTAAATGTATATGTGGTAGCTAATGCGGCAGGGCTTGCAGGGCATGCCGTGTGGCCGGGCGATGCGGATACCATCCCCGCATGGGACGGCATTGTATTATCGCATAATTATGTAGGTACTATCGGTACTTCCAACTTAACACAATCGGTTGCTTTTGCCCATGAGTGCGGGCATTATTTTAACCTTCAGCATATATGGGGCGGCAATAACGTACCGGGCTTTTATTACTATCCCTGCGCGGATCCTGCAAAAGATTGCAGTATTGACGATATGGTTGCGGATACACCCCCTACCATAGGTTGGCTGAGCTGTAACTTAAACGGTGCCAGCTGCGGCAATACCGTTGATAATGTGCAAAATGCTATGGATTACAGTTACTGCAATATTATGTTTACGCAGGGTCAAAAAACCAGGATGCAGGCTTGCTTAAATTCACCGATTGCCGGCAGAAATAATTTATGGCAAACTGCTAACCTTATTGCTACAGGCGTTTACACAACCTCTACACTTTGCGGCGCCGATTTTACATCCGATAAAAAAGTAATTTGTACCGGAAATCAAATTAAATATACCAATACATCTTATAACGGTACGGTTACTGCCTATGCATGGACCTTTCCGGGAGGTTCGCCGGCAACCTCTTCCGTGGCAAGCCCAACGGTAACGTATGCTGCACCGGGCAGCTACAGTGTTGGGTTAACGGTGAGTGACGGCACTTCTACTTTAACAGCTGTTAAGCAAAATTACGTGAGTGTACAAACCGCCACCGGAGCGGGCTACCCTTTTATAGAGAGCTTTGAAACCGTTAGTACGTTAAACGGCAGCGACTGGCTCACCAATAATTTAGATACGTCGAACACATGGCAGATTACGAGTACTGCGGCAACAAGCGGAAGTAAATCCATTATGATAAATAACTTCAGCAGCACAATAAATAACCGGGATGAGCTTTACAGCAGGGGTATAAACCTTACAGGATCAACGGCTTTGAACATAAGCTTTAAATACGCTTTTGCAAGGAAAGATACAAGTAATAAGGATCAGCTGCAGGTATTTTTTATTCAAAACTGCGGCGGTTCTATTATTTCAAGATTTAATATGTCGGGGGCAGCACTGGAAACCGTTGCGCCGCGAACGGTTGCATTTTATCCCGCCGCTGCTGATTGGAGGCAGGCTTCGGCAACTATTCCCGCCGCTTTATACACTACCGGCTCAAGGTTAAAATTTGTATTCAGCGGAAACGGCGGTAACAACATTTTTATTGACGACATAAATATAAGCGTAGATGCCGGTATAAAAGATATTTCAGAAGAAGTAGAATCCGTAAACTTATTCCCCAATCCTGCTGCCGACTATTGTACGATCTCGTTTAATGTATTGAAACCAAAAAATCTTTCCGTAAAAGTTGTGGATGTATTAGGAAAAGAGGTTGGCGCTGTTAAACATGAGCTTTTTAATGAAGGCGAACAAAAAATTGCATTAAATACTTCCGGTTTAAATACAGGGATTTATTTTATACAATTGTCAGACGGGCTTAGAGCTATTAGCAAACAACTCATTATTTCTAAGTAGCCGCCCTTTGACCTGTCAAATTATAAACTACAGTTGGATCCGACACCTGTTCAACAAAATTTACCGCGGCAGAGTTAAAGAATACCGTGTTTGTCCTTATAAAATAAACGCAACCTTATACATTGATCAGGCGGCCTATAGGAATAGTTACATTTCCGCGATAACTATTTAAGAGATACTAAAACCAAGCGGGCATTACCGGTTATATGCCAAAAGCGACCGGTTATAAAGTAATTTATAAATTGCCTTGGCTATTTATTAATTTCGTTCAAAAACATTAATAAAATCATTCTCTTTAATAAATGAAAACACCAAGATAAAGCCCTTTAACAATTGAGGTGATCATACAGTTTATTCCAAAAAAAATACCTTTTTTTACTCACATAAATGGTTAAATTTGCTGCTTCACAAAAATTAACACATGATACGTACTATCTATACTTTCTGTTTACTTTTTAGTATTTCTGCTGCATTTGCACAAACCGGAACTATCAGGGGGTTTGTTTATAATAAAGCAAACGGTGAGCCCGTGCCTTTTTCAAATGTTTATCTTAAAGGGACTACCACCGGCGCCTCATCAGATCCTAACGGATTTTTCTCGATCAATAAAGTTAAACCGGGCACTTATACTATATTAGTTACTAACCTTGAGTTTGACACTATTTCTGAATCTATTACGATTAAGGCTGATCAAATTATCAGCAAAAAATTCTTATCCAACAAAGGCGGTGTTATTTTGGGAACTGTTGAAGTTACGGCAGTACAAACCGATAAAATTGAGAACCCTAATGTAGGGATCCAAAAAATAGATCCGGTTGCCATTAACAAATTACCTAGCGTGGGTGAACCTGATTTAGCACAATATTTACAAGTATTGCCCGGTGTGGTATTTACGGGTGACCAAGGGGGACAGTTATATATTCGCGGGGGCTTACCTATTCAAAATAAAGTATTATTGGATGGAATGGTGATCTATAACCCGTTTCACTCCATAGGTTTGTTCTCTGTATTTGATAACGACATTATGCGCGGTGCCGATGTATACAGTGCAGGCTTTGGCGCAGAGTACGGCGGAAGAACATCTTCTATTATGGACATTACTACGCGCGACGGGAATAAAAAACGGTTAGCGGGTAAAGTATCTGCTTCTACTTTCGGCGCAAAATTAACTTTAGAAGGCCCTTTAAAAAGATTAAAAGACGACGGTAAAGGAAGCTCTTCTTTTTTACTGTCCGGTAAAACATCTTATTTACCTCAAACGTCAAAAGTATTATACCCCTATGCTAACAAGGACGGTCTGCCGTTTTATTATACAGATCTTTACGGGAAAGTTTCCTTTAATGCCAATAACGGTAGTA
>JBBRHI010000226.1:0-5463 GCA_038222995.1 Bacteroidia bacterium
CTTCACCAACTGCCATCAGGATAAACCCTTTTAAAAAAACGGAACTTTCATTTAACCTAAATGATCCTGTTCCTTGGAACAATTATGGTTTTTACTTAAACCCTCGTCCAAACTTTACACACGATATATTATTCCAGGCAGGGTGCTATTATGTTCAGGAGGCAGGCTCTATGTTTATTGAACACGCTTTACGATCCTGTATTAATTTTAATGAGCAGTTAAGTGTATTTGATGTATGCGCTTCTCCCGGAGGAAAAAGCACTTTATTAAATTCATTGATTAACAAAGAAAGTGTGTTGATTGCAAATGAAGTGGTAAAACAACGGGCTGATGTATTGGCTCAAAACCTCACTAAATGGGGAACAAGCAATGTAGTGGTTACCAATAATGATCCGGCTGCTTTTTCAGAAATTCAGCATGTGTTTGATGTTATTTTAGTAGATGCACCCTGTAGCGGCTCAGGTTTGTTTCGGAAACAGCACGATGCGGTTGATGAATGGAGTCTTGATAATGTAAATTTATGTTCGCAGCGGCAAAAGCGAATTTTATCAGATACCGTTAATGCGCTAAAACCCGGCGGAACATTTGTGTACTCCACCTGTTCTTATTCACAGCAGGAGAATGAAGATATCTCCGATTGGTTGATCGGGCAATATGAATTGAAAAGCGTTCAAATTCCTATAGAAAAAAATTGGGGGATTGTTGAAACCGAAAGTGATCTGCATCAGGCGTTCGGCTATCGATTTTATCCCGATAAAACTAAATCGGAAGGGTTTTTCTGTAGTGTATTTAAAAAAGCAGAGCAACCCGAAACACACCATCAGCTCAGGAAAGCTAAATACGAAAATTTTTCTCCGATCAAGCCTAAAGAAAAAGAAGTATTTGTTAATTGGATCAACGATATTAACGAGCACCTGATCATAAAATTTAAAGATGATTATTTGTTGACTAATGCATTAGCTGTTCAATTCATTAACAGGTACACACATCTGTACCTTAAAAAAGTAGGCACTGCAATTGGCAGTGTGATAAAACAAGATGTTATTCCGAATCACAGTCTGGCATTAAGTATTTACAGGTCGGAACAGATTCAGGCAATAGATTGTTCGGAAGAAGGAGCGTTGAAGTTTTTAAAAAAAGAATTACAAACTATTCCGGGAGATAAAGGTTGGAGCTTAATAGCCTATAAAGGTTTCGGCATTGGCTGGATAAAGAATTTAGGAAACCGGATCAATAATTATTTGCCGAATGAGTTTCGGATTCTGAAATAAATTATTTTTAAATTTACAGTATAAAATAAAAACGATGTTAGGGAAATTTGGAGATATGATGGGCAAGCTTCAGGAAATGAAGCAAAAGGCCGAAGAAATAAAAATAAAGTTAGATACTACTTTTATTAACGTTGAAGGTGCGGGTGGTGATATTAAAATAACCATTACCGGAAACCGTGAAATTAAGTCATTAATTATTTCTCCTGCTTTGCAACATGGAAATAAAGAAGAACTGGAAGAACAATTAACGGTAACCCTAAACAAAGCCTTATCAAAAGCCAATGAAGTAAATGAAAATGAAATGAAACAGGTGGCAAGCGGCATGTTGCCCGGAATGTAAAATGTAATTTTATATAAAAAACGGTCAGACTTAATTGAGGTCTGACCGTTTTATTTTTTTACAACAAGTCGTTCGCTAAATTGGCAAGATCACTTCTTTCGCCCTTTTGCAAGGTTATATGCGCATATAAAGGCTGGCCCTTTACTTTATCAATCAAATAGCTTAAGCCGTTACTTTGTGCGTCTAAGTAGGGCGTGTCAATTTGATAAATATCTCCCGTAAAAATTATTTTAGTGTTTTCACCGGCGCGTGTAATAATCGTTTTTACTTCATGGGGCGTTAAGTTTTGTGCTTCATCTACAATAAAAAACATATTACTTAAGCTTCGCCCGCGAATAAATGCTAAAGGACAGATCACAATTTTTTCATTTTCCACCATTTCATTAATCGCTTTCAACTCTTTATCTTTTTCAGTGAACTGGCTTTTAATAAATTTTAAATTGTCCCAAAGCGGTTCCATATAAGGGTTCAGCTTAGAGTTGACATCCCCCGGCAAGTAACCGATATCTTTATTGCTTAAAGGAACTATGGGGCGTGCCAGGTAAATTTGATGGTAGTTGCGGCGTTGCTCTAACGCACCTGCTAATGATAATAATGTTTTACCGGTTCCGGCAACACCTTGTATACTTACCAGGCGAATATCAGGGTTCATAATGGCATCCAGTGCAAACGATTGTTCCGCATTTTTTGGAATGATGCCGTAAGAAGAAGTTTTAACAACCCTCTTTAATGTTTTTGAAGATTCTTCGTAACGTGTCAACACAGAACCGCCGGCATTTTTTACAACATAATAATGGTTCGCTAAAGGAATTTCCTTTTTAAGAACGTCTTTAGCAGGGCATGCGCCTTTTTCATAAATTAAATTTACGGCTTCTACGCTCGCTTTGTCAACTACCGAATTGCCCGTATACAATTCATCAATCGTCAAAATTTTGCCGGTCGTGTAATCTTCTGCATGAAGGTTTAAGGACTTTGCTTTAATGCGGAGGTTAATATCCTTTGTAACTAAAACTACTTTTTTTGTAGGATTTGTTTCAGCAGTATAAAGTGCTGCGTTTAAAATTTTATGATCCGCTTTTTTTTCGCCGAATATTTTTTCGGCGTCTATCTTTGACGATGTGTGCATTTCTATTTTAAAACGGCCGTGTGAGCGGCCATTAATAGCTGTCCAGTCCTGTAGCAGGTTTTTTCCCGACATTACATCTACGTATCTTGTAAACTCGCGTGCGGCGAAATTTTTAGTATCGTTACCTTTTTTAAAATTATCCAGTTCTTCTAACACAGTAATGGGAATAACGACATCATGTTCCTGGAAGTTTTTTATTGCGGTGTGATCATAAATAATAACGGAGGTATCTAATACAAATATTTTTTGTTCAGTTCCTGAGGGAGATGCTTTTTTTGCCATAAGTGAGTAAGATTTAGATATGTTAAATCTATTTGTTTTAGTTCTTTAAAAAGGATAGCCTAATAATAGAAATAAACACCAATATGTTTATACCTCAAATGTTAAATTTTTCGGCATCTTAGTCTAACCGTGTTGACTTTTTCATTTCTCTTCTATATATTTACTTAAACTAAACCCCGATTATATGAAAAAACTTTTACTCGCTTTTACATTCTTTACGGCATTTACACAATTACAGGCTCAGTGTTTAATGGCCCCGGTACTTTTAAGCCAAAGGATCCCGCAGTCTAATTTAATTATTGAAGGGAAAGTAGTTGACCAAATTTGTTTTTGGAATGCGGAGCATACTAGGATTTATACCTCTAATTTGATTGATGTATATAAAACATTTAAAAACACTTCTACCCCTTTTGTTGAGGTAATAACAGAAGGCGGCGTAATTGGGAATAAGAAACATGTGTTTGACCCTTCATTAGAATTAAATGTTGGAGACGCAGGTGTATTTACATTAAATACAAATGCACAGCCGGCTCAGTTTGGGAAGCCTGTTTATGAAGCCTACGCGAGCGCACAAGGATTCATTAAATATGATATGGCAAGTAATACTGCCGTTGAGCCGTTTAATACGTACACAAATATTTCAGGTAACTTATATAGTACGATTGCACAATTAACAGGTTCTAACTATGTGCAGATAAAACCGGTAAATGCGTTTCAGCAAGTTATAACTTCAGGCAACACAGTGCAGGCAACAGCGGCAATTACAAGCTTTTCGCCAACTACTATCAGTGCCGGTACATTTTCTGTATTAACAATTAACGGTTCAGGTTTCGGGAGTGTGTCCACCCCTTCTTTAATAGCATTTAAAAATGCGGACGACGGCGGCTCAACAACAGTTTCGCCTATTGCTTCACAAATTATTTCATGGACGGCTACTCAAATACAGGTTAAAGTACCAACAGGTGCGGGAACAGGCATTATTAAAGTAAACGGATCAAGCAGCGCTACTTCATTAACGATTCCTTACAGCCATTTAAATGTAACTAATTCGGGGAATGTATTTAATACGAAACACATTAGCCAGGGTTCCGGCGGTTATGTATGGACCTATAACAGTTCGTTTATTACAAATACACCTGCTAAAGCAGCTTTCGAACGCTCTATGACATCCTGGAGATGTGCCACTTTAATTAATTGGACGCTTGCGGCAACTACTTCTTCTATTACCACATCAGCAAGTGACGGAGTTAATATTGTTACATTTAATTCAAGCCTTGGTGCAGGGATCTTAGGACAGTGCGGAAGTTATTTTTCAGGTTGCGGCTCAGGTTCAACAATGCAATGGTATGTTGATGAGCTGGATATTCAATTCAGCACTACTCCCGGAAGCTTAGCATGGCAATACGGCCCAACAGCTCCTACATCTTCTCAATACGATTTCGAATCAGTAACTGTCCATGAACTTGGTCACGGACATCAGTTAGGCCATGTGATCAATAGTTCGGATTTGATGCATTACGCCATATCAAACGGCCAAAGCAAAAGAACTATTAATTCAGATGATTTAAGCGGAGCTTTAGCTGTAATGACTAGAAATACACAAAGTGGCGGTACTTGCTCTAACCCTTTAATGACTCCTATTGCAGCGTCTTCATGTTCATTAGGATCTTTATCGGCAGCTATCACGGCAACTAACTCGGTGTGTATTGCACAATCGGTTACCTTAACGGATGCCTCTATTGGTTCGCCTTCCGGTTGGTCTTGGTCAATGCCCGGTGGAACACCTGCAACGGCTTCTACACAAAACGCTTCTGTAACCTATGCTACATCAGGCGTTAAAACTATTTCTTTAACTGTAACAAGCGGCACTAATTCAAGCACTGCTACTCAAACATTAAATGTAGTGGCTACACCGTCCTTAGTGCTTACGCCTACAAGTACTGTTTTGTGTACAGGGCAAAATGTACTTTTAAAAGCTACGGGCGCTACAAATTATCTGTGGAATCCGGGTGCAGGTTCAAGCTCAACCTATGTTGTGAACCCAACCGTAACTACTACTTATACTGTAGTAGGTTCTGTTAATTCTTGTAACTCCGCGCCTTATACAGTAACGGTTACAATAAGCCCTTGTACAGGATTACAGGACCTTGCCTCACATAGCGAGGTAACGGTTTACCCTAATCCGAGTAACGGAATAATAACCGTATCAAGTACAAATAATACGGGAAAAATGGATATTTCAGTTATAAATACATTAGGGCAAACCGTAAAAACAGAAACCGGTAAAAATCCTAAAGAGGTAACATTGGATATGACTTCGTTAAGCAGAGGTGTGTATTATATAAAAATACAAATGAACGACGGAACAAAACTTGTTAAAGTGGTTCTTGATTAATTACAAAAAAAATCTACCTATACAGACTTTGTGTTTTTACAAAGCCTGT
>JBBRHI010000227.1:0-5432 GCA_038222995.1 Bacteroidia bacterium
TAAATATCGGGCTTAATACGGCATAATAACTGGCCTTTTTTAACCTGCTCTCCTTCTTTCACCAACATCTCCACTACTTCACCCGACACATCGGAGGTGATTTTTAATTCTGCCTCAGGTTGTATTTTTCCGTTAGCGGAAACTGTTTCAATAAGACTGCGCTTAGCGGCTTTTTCTGTAGTAACATCTGTAGGCGCCTCTCCTTTAAGAAATTTAAAAAAGATAACTACTCCTAAAATAATAACGCAAACTCCTATGGTCCAATATATTTTTTTCATTTTAATCTTTTTAATTCCCGCAGATCACAGGGATTTACGCGGATTTTTGCATGATTGCAAAGTAATTTAATTTATTTTATTTCCCTAATTCACACATCTCTGCAGGATCAGTAAAATCTATGGACATTCTCATTTATAATGTCAACGGTTTTCCCTGGTAATAATCCAATACTTTTAACCTGAACACGTAATCATATTTAGCCTGCACCAAATTACTTTGGGCGGTTTGCAACCTCGTTTTGGCCGTATTAAGATCAAAGGTACTGATACTTCCTACATTAAATTTTTGATCAGAATAGGTAAAGGATTGCTCTGCAGCCTCTACGGCAGCCTTGCTCGAATTATATTTATTTAAGCTGGCCTTTGCATTAACGTAAGCCTGTGCAATTGTTTTATAAAGGTTTTGTTCTAACAGGTCCTGCGAATACTTTGCATTTAAAGCGTTTATTTTAGCATTTTGAACCCCGGTGTAAGTAGATAAACCGTTATATAAAGGTACGGATAATGTAAAGCCTATACTCTTATTCACATTGTCTTTAAACTGATCGGCGAAAGGCTTTTTAGCAGTAATAACATCATAATGCGGTTGGTATACAATAATAGAACCGTCTTGAGTTGCGGCAACAGGATCAAACCCGTTAAGGCTTGTACTGACAATATTTTTATCCAAACCCGAGGTACCTGTTCCCAAACTCCCTGTAGCACTTATTGTAGGGCTTACCTTACCTTTTGCAACATTCAAATTCTTTTCTGAGGCCAGTAAATTATAATTAGCGCCTTTAATAGAATGTTGATTTTTTAAAGCTTCTTCATAAATATTTTGTACCGATACATTTGCCAGTTCATAATTCAGCACATCAATATTGGGTTTAATGATCGAAAATGTTTTTAAACTGTCCAAGTCAATATTCAATAACTGTGTTAAGTTCAATAAGGCAATCTGGTAATTATTATCAGCATTGGTTAAACTCACCTGGTCGTTTGCCAACTGTGCTTTAATATCGTATACAGAGCTTTTAGCAACAGTTCCGGCGTCAGCCAGCTTTTCCGTGCGATCTAATTGAAGCTGCGAAATATTAAGCTGTGCTTTAGCTACTCCCAACAATTCATCCGTAAAAATAACATTAATATAAGCAGTAGCTACATTTAAAGAGAGGTCGTTTTTTTGTTGCAAATAATTTTCGGAGCTCGACATATAATTATACTCATTTGCTTTTATATTATTATACTGTGCAAGGCCCGACCATAGTACCACATTGCTGGATATAAAAAAGTTTTGAGACAATACCTGGGTATTGGCAAACGTATTAGTATAACGGTCAATCGTTCTACCAAAGTTATATGTGTGCTGAGCGCCCGCGTTTAATGTCGGTAAAATAACGGCTTTACTTTGGTTAGCATTATTTTTATTAATAAACGTATTAAGCTCCGATTGCTTTAATGTAATGTTGTTTTTTTGAGCGTAATCAATGCAACGCTGTAAGTCCCATACATTGTTTTGAGACGAAAGCGCATGTGATACGCTTAAAAATATAAACAGGGCTATGATAGTTTTCATACGTTTTGTTTTCCGGTGTAAGAATAGAAATGCAAGCGTAAATTTAACTAAAAAACCACTAACCGCAACGCTACTACACAAACGGAAAAATAGGAGTTGTACCGGTAACATATCTATTTACAAAATTAAATAATTTATTAGCAGGAGCCCTCCTTTTTTAGTATTTTTCTAAATTGATTGTACTCATATAATGACCCCTTTTTTACGTCACACAGCCGAGCATATTTTTGAGCATTACCAAACTCAAACAGAACAGTTGTGTGTTATTTTGCCTAATAAAAGGGGCGCTTTATACCTTAAGCAACATCTGGCCAAAGTATTTAAAAAAACGATCTGGCTACCGGTCATTATCAGCGCCGAAGAACTGGTTGCTACACTTTCGGGCTTGCAACAGGCCGATAGTATTGATCTGATATGTGACCTTTATGCAGCTTATAGCATGATTTTAAAAGATAAAGCCGAACCGTTTGACTCCTTTTCTAAATGGGGTACGTTGATGCTGCAAGATTTTAATGAGGCAGACAGGTATTTAATTGATACCAAAGCGCTGTATCAAAATTTAAAAGAAATAAAAGAAATAGAGAACTGGTCGTTAAGTAAAGACGGTCTTACGGCCACACAGCAGGATTACTGCAATTTTATGTATCAAATGGGTGACATTTACGAGGAGTTCTCCAAGATTCTGCTTCGTAAAAAACAAGCTTACCAAGGTTTAATGTACCGGAAATCAGTAGAAGCATATAAAAAAAGCAAATACACAGATCAATTTTCCAAAATACTTATTTGCGGGTTTAATGCCTTAAACAAAGCGGAGATCATCATTTTTTCGGATTGGGCAAAAGAAAAAAAAGCAGAGCTTTTATGGGATACAGATGCGTATTATGCAGCGAATACTAACTATGAGGCCGGGTTATTTTTGCGTGAAAATTTTGCCGGAAATTGGTTAAAAAATACGCAGGCTCCCGGTACTTATTTTAAGGATATTCCCAAGCAAATAGATATTGTAGCAGTTCCAAAACAAGTAGGACAGGCGCAGGCGGTTTCCGGGCAATTAACCAAATGGATAAGCGAAGGAAAAGCCCTGAGCAGCATTGCCATTGTGCTGGCAGATGAAAGCTTATTGTTTCCTGTTTTAAATCAGCTGCCCAAAGAGGTGCAACATGTTAACGTAACGATGGAATATCCGCTGCGGTTATCTCCCCTCTACGACCTGGCCGATAACCTTATCAACCTTCACCGGTCCGCACAAAAACCGGAAACAGGTTCTTCTTTTTACTTCAAAGATATTTTTAAGATCCTTCAAAATTCCTTTTTCAAAAAATACTTTTTGTCCTTTCACCCTAAGGTTAATTTACAATCCGTTATACAACGTATTATTGATAAAAATTACGTATGGATCAGCCCGGTGATGCTTCAGGATTTATTTGGAACGGATTACGTATATATCAACCATTTATTTAACGGCTGGCAAAATTCAAAAGACGGTATTGTGGCGATAGCTCGCATTATTACTGTTTTTAATGCCGCGGAAGATGAGGCTTTGCACGTTACCTCCGCAGAGCTCGAATACCTGCACGTGTTCACAAAATACTTTAACCGCTTACAATCTCTTATTCATACCTACGATTATCTTAACTCCCTCATTACTTTAAAAAGTTTATATAAGCAAATTATAGGAGCTGCTACTGTGCCTTTTATCGGCGAACCTTTGCAGGGCTTACAAATTATGGGTGTGTTAGAAACACGTACCCTCGATTTTGAGAACATTATGATCCTGGGTGTAAATGAAGGCGTATTGCCTTCGGGCAAATCCGTTAATTCTTTTATTCCCAACGACCTGAAACGCTTTTACGGTATGCCTTTATACGGACATAAAGACGCTATTTATGCCTATCATTTTTATCGCCTGCTGCAGCGGGCGAGTACTGTTTTTATAACCTATAATACCGAACAAAGCGTATTGGGCACAGGTGAGAAAAGCAGGTTCATTACACAGATCCTGTTTGAATTAGAGAAGTACAACCCGCAAAACGTTATTACCGAAAAAATGATGAGCGGTGATGCGTTACTCGCCAGTGCCAGAACCGGTATTTCTTTTACAAAATCCGAATTTAATTTACAGCCTGTTATAAAAAAGCTCACCACTAACGATGAGTATAGCGGTTTGAGCCCTTCGGCTTTAATTACCTATAAGGATTGTGCTTTGCGTTTCTTTTTCAGGTATAGTGCCGGCATTAAAGAAACGGAAGATGTGGAAGAAAGCGCCGAAGCCAACACACAGGGCTCTATTTTACATGAGTCGTTGGAAATGCTGTATAAGCCGTTTATAGGAACTGTAATGAATGAAGAGATGATAAAGGTATGTATCTCTAAAACAGAGGATACCGTGAACCTTATCTTTCAAAACTATTTCAATCAAAAAGAAAACCGTTTCGGAAAAAACTTTTTGCAGCGAAAAGTACTATACGAATACGTGAATAAGCTTTTAAAGAGCGACCTGAAGCTGATTAAACAATCTCAAAAAACAAACGAACTCTTAAGCCTCATCGACCTGGAACGAAAGCTCACCGCCTCGGTTTTTATTGTTATTGAAGGTAAAGAAACAGAAGTATTTATTAAAGGCTCGGCCGACCGGATCGACAGATTAGGAAATAAGATCAGGGTGATTGATTATAAATCGTCGGTGAAGGCGGATGACAAATTTAAGTTCACCAATTTTATAGACCTGTTCTCTGAAAGTAAATACAATAAAATGTTACAGCTGTTTATGTATGCCTGGCTTATTGTCAAAAACAATTTGGCAAGGCCCGAAGAACTTCAACCATGCGTAATTCCGTTCCGTAAATTTGAAGAACAGCCCAAGTTTATTTTATCGGAAAATAAGCAGGAGGTGAGTCTTAATTTTACGCAATCCCTATTAGATGAATTTGAAACCTATTTAAAGCTGGAAATAGAAGCCATTATTAATAAGGATCTTCTGTTTGATCAGACGGAAGACCTTAAAAAATGCGAGTACTGTGCGTATGCTGCTATTTGTAATGTGAGTTAAATTTATATACACCTTTCATCTTATTTCTTATACTCTACTCTACAGGCTGTTCGAACACATTAGCGCATTTAAGGGTAACACACTTTCGTTAGTATTTAATTGGCTATTTCTTTAACAATTTGCCGGGTTTTCCTTATATTTATGGTTTAAACTAAACACAAAAACCTTCTACTCATAAATGAAAAAAGCATTTATATTCCCCGGACAAGGTTCTCAGTTTTCCGGAATGGGAAAAGACCTTTACGACACTTCCGACCTTGCAAAAAAACTGTTTCACCAAGCCAACGATATTTTAGGATTCACCATTACCGACATCATGTTTAAAGGAACAGATGAAGAATTAAAACAAACAAAAGTTACCCAACCTGCTATTTTTCTTCACTCGGTTATTTTAGCCGCTGCTTTAGGCGAGTCATTCAAGCCTGATATGGTGGCAGGCCACTCCTTAGGAGAATTTTCAGCATTGGTTTTCAATAAAACATTAAACTTTGAAAGTGCTTTAATATTAGTTTCCAAGCGTGCCATGGCCATGCAAAAAGCCTGCGAA
>JBBRHI010000228.1:0-5422 GCA_038222995.1 Bacteroidia bacterium
ATATTGTTCATCACAAACATTTCACCTTTGTTGAGTGTATTGATATCATTGGCAAATTCGGAATCGTGGACCGTGTTGGCCACACGCGAATTATAGATGGCTGTAAAAGCAACCGGAAAACTTACAAAAATTAAAACACAAAAAAAGTTCAGAAAAAATATTTTATACTCGTCAGCCCAATGTCGTTTACCGTATTTTTTTTCGAGATTAAAAATAACGTTATGGTATATCCAAAAACACAAAGCTACTATAGCCAGTATAGTGAAGAGGAAGTACCATAACCCCAAATCCTGAGGTTGCGATAAATTTACCGGAATAACAATGCCGGCAAGCGCAGAAAGCAGTGTAGTAATAATGCCGTAAAATATAACGTAATGTATTTTGCTGATCCATACAATCGGGTAGTTCAATACTAAATAATTATCTATCCGTTTTAGAAATGAAGGAATTAATCTTTTCAAGGCTTATTTTTAATGTAAATATAAAAAATAAAGGGCTACAAATGCAGCCCTTTAAATCCATTAAAATTAAAGTGACTATTAAAACCGTTCCATTTGTGAAAAGAAAAAGTTTGCTTCTATATTAGCATTCTCATCACTGTCTGAACCGTGTACGGCATTAGCAGCAATCGATTTTGCGAATAATTTGCGGATCGTTCCTTCGTCTGCTTTAGAGGGGTCGGTAGCACCGATCAATGTTCTGTAGTCATTAACCGCATTATCTTTTGATAATACCGCTGCAACAATAGGCCCGTTACTCATATAATCTACTAATTCACCGTAAAAAGGGCGTTCTTTATGAACTTCATAAAATTTACCGGCTGTTTCTTTACTAAGTTTTAAGTATTTCATAGCTACAATTTTAAAACCTGATTGGTTTATTTTAGCTAAAATAGGTCCGATGTTGTTAGCTTCCACTGCATCGGGTTTGATCATCGTAAATGTAATATTTCCTGCCATTAGTGTTTTTTTTAGGGTGCAAAGATACAAATATTGTTTTTATATCAAATTCAGGAAGCAAAATAACCTAAATTTACCGCACAATTAAAAATTATGCAAAAAGACTCTTTTCCCAAATTTAAAGCATTACTGAAAAAATCGAACGACATTGTTATAGTTACCCATTATAACCCTGATGGCGATGCCATGGGTTCCTCTTTGGCGCTTTACAACTATTTGGTTAAAACAGGAAAAAAAGTTACGGTGATCACGCCAAACGATTATCCCGATTTTTTGCAATGGTTGCCCGGAAATAAAAAAGTAATGGCCTTTAGCGCTAATCAAAAAAAAGCTGCCGCCGTTATAACTAAAAGTGATTTAATTTTTACGCTTGATTTTAATAATTATTCAAGACTCGAAGGCTTGGGCGAACTCTTAAAGAATTCGACAGCAAAAAAAATACTGATCGATCATCATCAACAGCCTGATATGTATGCCGCTTTAATGTATCATGATGTAAAAGCCTGTTCTACCTGCGAACTGGTTTATGAATTTATTGTTGGACTCGGCGGAAAAAAATTAATCGATAAAAATATTGCTTCCTGTTTATATACAGGAATAATGACCGATACCGGCTCATTTCGGTTTGATAGTGTAACGCCGATCACGCATCATATATTGGCGCATTTACTGGAAACAGGGATTACACCGAGCGATATTCACTCTGCTATTTACGACACTTACAGCGAGAGTAGGGTGAGGCTGTTAGGGTATTGTTTAACTGAAAAAATGGTAGTGATCCCTGAAATGCAAACCGCTTATATTTCATTAACCGAAAAAGAATTAAGTCATTTCCAGCATAAAAAAGGGGATACGGAAGGTATTGTGAATTACCCGTTTTCTATAAAAGGAATTACGTTTTGTGCCTTTTTCAGCGAAGGAGAAGGTAAAGTGAAAATATCTTTTAGAAGTAAAGGGAAGTTTGACGTGAACCAATTTGCAAGAAAATATTTTAACGGAGGCGGGCATATTAACGCTGCCGGCGGCAGAGGCAACGTTTCAAATCTGGAAGTAACGGTTAAGGAGTTTTTAGCGCTGTTGCCCGAGTACAAAAAAGAGATCCTGAAAAAGTAATTTTCAGTTACTGTTTAATAAATTTTAGTTTACCTATTTCTTTTCCTTCTGCATTAACGGATAAAAAATAAACACCGGCAGTTAAGATTGTTGTATTAAGTGTTTGGGCAGAATTAATTTCATGTATAACAACATGCCCCAGTACATCTGTCACATCAACCGTTACCAAAGCTTCATTATTATTGAAACTAAATTTTAAATAATTACCTGCGGGGTTTGGGTACACTTTAAAATTTATGTTTTCTTTATCACCATCATCTAAGGAGGTGAGTGTGTTTAGCCTGTACTTCCTAAAGAAACGCCAAATTTCGACAGAGGCATTAAAGTCTTCATTGGTAACTCCTATTACAATCGGTGAACCCGGCCATGTATGTTCACCGCCTATTATTTTATAAAGTTCAACCGTGCTTCCCAATGTTCCGTTCGTATACACATAGTGTTGTGCCGTGCAACCATCGCTTGTATTGGTATTAGGTACATTAGTAAATACAGGAGTTGTGTTGCAATTATTTTTTGTGATCCAATAATGCACTACCGTATCAATCGGTTCCATGCCCGCCGATGTGTTTCCCGCATAGGGCACTGTAGGGTCGGCCGTACCGTGAATCTGCATTACAGGTATTGGCCGAGTAGGGTGACAATACATTCCGTATTGCGATGTAAAAATGCTTCCGGTTACCGAAGCAATGGCTGTAATGCGGTTACTCATTTCGCAGGCTAAAGTATGGCTCATAAAACCGCCGTTGCTCATGCCGGTAGAGTAAATGGCATTCATGTCAATATTATATTGAAGTTTTAAGGAATCGATCAGGTGATCCAAAAATCCTTTATCGTCCACAAGGGTAGGAGATAAACCCGCGTTCCAAAAAGGTTGTCCCGAATAGTTTGTACCTTGAGGATACACCATTAAAAAATTAGCGGTATCGGCAATCGGCATAAAATTGCTGTAGTACTGTTGCTGATAAGCATTACTGGTATAGCCGTGTAAATTAATAATTAATGGCCGCGCGCTTGCTCCCGTGTAAACAGCGGGTACGTATATTCTATAGGATCTGTAAATGCCGCCTGAAATGATACTGTCTACAATAGTAGTTTGCGCTACCATGTTTACAACCGTTATAATGAAAACAAAGGCGTATATTTTTTTTATCATGATTTATGTTAAGGTATTTAAAGATACTAAAATCCGGGCTTTGATCCTCAACTGTTGTATAAACAAATTTATAGTACTTTTGTTAGTGTATTGTAAATGGAACGTAAAACATTTTTAAAATATTTAAGCATTTTACCTTTTACCGGCTTGGCAATGAATATAAAAGATTTTGTACATAAAGCAGAACAGCAGCAGCATCATGAAAAAATGCCTTTGTTATTTGTAGGCCACGGCAACCCCATGAATGCCATTACCGATAATATTTATAAAAAGGAATGGGAGGTAATTGCTAAACAGATCACTCAGCCTACAGCCATATTATGTATTTCTGCGCATTGGTTAACCAAAGGAACGTTTGTAACGATGGCCGAAAACCCGGTGACGATACATGATTTCGGCGGTTTCCCCGAAGAGTTGTTTCAACAGCAGTACCCGGTGAAGGGTGCGATAGATTATGCTAAACTAACCATTCAAAATGTAACATCAACCGTAGTGCATGAAGATTTTGAATGGGGACTTGACCACGGGGCATGGAGTGTTTTAAAAGCAATGTACCCCCTGGCAACCATTCCTGTTTACCAAATGAGCATTGATTATAGCAAGCCGGCCGAATACCATTTTAACCTTGCAAAAGAACTGGCGTTTTTAAGAACGAAAGGCTTGCTAATAGTAGGCAGCGGCAATGTGGTACATAATTTAGGAAAGCTGAGTATGAACAATAAACCTTTAGACTGGGCCGTAGAATTTGATGCGTTCGTTAAGAAAAATATAGATGACGATACGCCAAAAAACTTAATTGATTATACTAAGCTGGGGGCATTGGCATCTATGGCACACCCGTCGAACGAACATTACCTGCCTTTAATTTATACGTTGGGATTAAGGGATAAAACAGACCGCATGATGTATTTTACGGAGAGCTTTGATTTGGGATCAATCAGTATGCGAAGCGTTTTGTTTAGTTAAGGTTTTTGATTAATAGAAGGCGGATGAATAAAATCCGGAATTATTCTTTATTCAGGTGTTTATAGTCTTGTGTTTCGTGCCACGCTGTTTTTGGTCTGTTTAAAGGATAGCCGTTTTTAAGCCTGTATTGCTTACGTTCTTCCGTAAAGTTCCACCAGTTTTTTGTGTTGTCATTTGTGTTACCATAATAAACAGTTAATCTGAATTGGTCTTCTACACACGGATCTGTAACATAACCTTTTTTTAATTCGAACGCTTCAAGTAAATGAGCTCCGGTATTTCCTTTCAATTCAGATATTGAATAATACCCTAAAAAAATTAAATCTTCGGCAAACTTAATCCCTACAGACGGAATCGATTGAAATTCTGCTAAAGCATAAATTTCTCTTGCGCGTTCAAATGAAGTGTCCAACATCACAGCTAACTCGTCGACGGCAAAATTCTTAATATCTGTAATTTTTACCTTATATATTCTTAGTTTTTGTTTTTCAAAATTGGTAAGTGTAATTTTGATATTAGTTTTCTGCTTCATTCTCTGTAAAGTTAATTTCAAATTTAATTATTTTTAATTATGTCGATAAGCTTTATAAATAGTCTATTTATCCTATTTGTTAATCTTTTAATTTGTATAATCGGTGTTCCATCGTTCGCAAATCCGCTTGCATTGCCCTGATTTTTCTATGGCGTTCTTTTTACATTTCCTTCAATAAATCGTATAATTGGCTCATTATTAATATAATTTGACCCAAATTCTTATTTGACTTTTTGCCGGATTAAATGTACATTCGTTCTCTTAAATTTAACATTTATGGCTAAATTCAGAAAGCAAGACGCTTTAGACTATCATTCCCAAGGAAGACCGGGAAAAATTGAAGTTATCCCCACAAAACCATACAGTACTCAACGTGATTTAACCTTAGCATATTCTCCCGGTGTAGCTGAGCCCTGTTTAGAGATCGAAAAAAACCCGGAAGACGCTTATAAATATACCGCCAAAGGTAACCTGGTGGCCGTTATATCAAACGGAACAGCCGTATTAGGCTTGGGAGATATAGGTGCATTGGCATCAAAGCCTGTAATGGAAGGTAAAGGATTGCTCTTTAAAATTTTTGCAGACATTGATGTATTTGATATTGAAGTAGACACAAAAAATATTGACGAATTTGTAAATACCGTCAAAAATATTGCTCCAACCTTTGGAGGCATAAATTTAGAAGATATTAAAGCACCC
>JBBRHI010000229.1:0-5412 GCA_038222995.1 Bacteroidia bacterium
CGCAAAAAAAGACCCGCGCATTATTCCGTATTTAATTCCAAACGTGCGAATGTCATTTGTTACTTTATCGTATTTACTGATTTCAACATACTCATTCGTAAATGCTTTAACGCTTGTTATACCTGTTAATGCTTCAGAGACAATGATGCTTGATTCTGCAATTTTATCCTGTAAGGCTTTAGAATAGCCCCTGATCTTTCTTCCGTATAAGATAGCTACCAATGTTATTGGCGGAATAATGATAATAAACCATTTGGCAACATCCCACGATGTGAAATAAACGAGTAAACATAACCCCCCGACACCAACAATACTTTGTCGTATAACTTCAGCAATGTTAACCGTAAACGCTTCTGAGATAACATTAATATCGGTTGATAAACGGCTGCTGAGATCGGCCACTTGGTTTTTTGAGAAAAAGCTCATTGGCATTTGCACCAATTTATTGAAGGTGTCTGTTCGCAGCCCTTTTAAAATATTTTCAGTGACTACCGAAAAAGTATAGACCCGTCCGAATGAAACAATTCCCTGAATGACCAATAAAATAAATAGTTCTGTTCCTGTACCGGTAACCATATTTTTAAAATTACCGGTTGCCATATTTGTTTGGCCTAAATAACCGAACATTTTACCTGCCGCTACAGGGAAATAAAGTCCTACAGCAGCAGTTCCTGCAACGAAAAGCATACCAACCGCAAAAATCCACTTACTTTTTCCCAGATAGTTGAATAAACGAAACGATTTTTTGAAATTTGCTTTTGATAATTTTGCTTTAGGGATATTCCCTTCGCCCTTATCTTTTACTGCGGTAATCTTTGCCATTTTGGAGAATTTGTGTGCAAATGTACAGTTTTAACAGAGGCATAGCTTAATAAACACCTATATTTATAATTAAATTAAGGAAAAAATTTGCGACTTTATAAAAATCCTATATCTTTGCAGTCCAAAATTTAAAATTGATTAACATTAAATACTTAATATCATGAAACGGACCTTTCAACCTTCGCAACGTAAAAGAAGAAACAAACACGGATTTCGCGAGCGTATGTCATCTCCAAACGGCCGTAGAGTTATTGCTTCACGTAGATTAAAAGGACGTAAGAAATTAACGGTATCAAGCGAAAAAACTCATAAATAAGCGCTTACTAAAGCAATTTAGTGCCTTTTTAACAAAGCTGTCTGTATCTTACAGATGGCTTTTTTGCTATATTTACGTGCCTAAATTCCGTTATAATGAAAAAATCAGCCTTCCTTTTGTTGTTTTATCCTTTTATGTTTTTTGCACAGCAATCTATTATTCAGGAACAAAGCACTCATTATAAAACCTATAATTTTTCGAGAGAAACTCAATGGGACAGTTTAAATTTTGTGGAACAAGGCATTTCCGTAAATCCTTCTGCTGCTGCATCAAGAGCGGCTTCTACTTCAAGCTGCAGCTTAACTAAAAAAGTATACGGCTGGCATCCATACTGGGTGGGCTCGGTATATACTAATTATGATTGGAGCATGCTCAGCGATTTCTGCTATTTCGATTACACGGTAAATCCTTCTACGGGCAGCAATTCAAACACTTCCTTTGCCTGGAGCACAAGCGCAGCAGTTACTGCAGCCAAAACAAACAGCGTAAATATTCATTTTTGCGCCACTATGTTCGCAAGCCATTCAACCTTTTGGGCAAGTTCCACAGCACAGCAAACCTTTATTACCAACGCCATTAATTTATTGAACAGCAGGGGCGGCAACGGAATAAACATTGATTTTGAAGGTATGGGAAGCAGTGATAAAGTTCCTTTCAAAAATTTTATGACCAGCTTATGCAACCAGATGCACGCAGCCAATCCTAATTATAAAGTTTCTATTGCCCTTTATGCAGTTGATTGGGGCACAAGCTTTGATATGCCGGCGTTGAACACCGTAGTAGATAATTTTATTATTATGGGCTATGATTATTACTACTCAAGCTCAACTACAGCCGGCCCCGAAGCACCTTTATATAATTTCCAAACCGGTTATAATTATACTTTATCAAAATCGATCACTTATTATTTAAAACAAGGAGCTACTCCTTCTAAACTACTGCTTGGTTTACCTTGGTACGGGCGCGAATGGGAAACGGCGGCAAGTACGGCACCGTCTTCCACCACAGGCAATTTTACATCATCACGTACTTTTACTTATGTAAAAAGCAACCCGGCTACTTATTCTACCGCCAATAAACATTGGGAACCCACAAGCTTTACGCCTTATTACAGCTATGTAAGCGGTGGCGCTAACCGACAATGTTGGATAGACGACTCCTACAGCTTAGGAAGAAAATTTGACATGGTAAATCAACGCGGCTTAGGCGGCATAGGCATTTGGGCGCTAGGCTATGATGACGGTTACCAGGACTCTTGGCAAGCTATCAGGGATAAATTTTCAACGTGTGCCGTTGTTGCCTGCACCGACAGTATTTACGACATGGGCGGGCCGGCAAGAAATTATTACGATAACGAATCATACGTTTATACAATTGCCCCAACGGGAACAAGTAAAGTTCGCTTAACCTTCAGCCAGATGGACCTGGAGGCAGGCTTTGATTCACTTTATTTATTTGACGGGCCAACCGCCGGTTCTCCTTTATTGGGTGCATATACAGGCAGTGTCATTCCGGGAATTATAAATTCTACCGGGCCAAGCATTACCGTAAAATTTAAATCGGATGGCGCTACCAACAAAGGCGGCTTTAAAGCTATTTGGAATTGCATACAAGATAATACAAGCCCCACTACTCAAATTACGGTACCGGGAGGCTGGATCACGCAAAACTTTACGGCAACGTTTACAGATGCAGATAATACGGGCGGTACAGGCGTAGAAAAAAGTTTTTACCAGCCGAGTTATTATAACGGCGTTGAGTGGAGAGGAAACGGCAACAGGGGATTTTTTAATGATGATTTTAATACGGCCATGATTCACAGTGACTGGACGAGCCCTGCTGCATCAGGCACGTGGAGCATTACAGCAGGCGCATTAATGCAAAGTGACGAAACGAATTCAAACACTAACTTGTATGCAGCCGTTACACAAAGTTTATCGAACAGGTACTTGTATTGCTTTAAAGGAACCATTAGCGGAACAGGAACCACGCGGAGAGCAGGGATCCATATTTTTTGTGATGCTCCCGCACAAAGTAACCGCGGAAATAATTATATGGTATGGATGCGTCCTGATAACGGAACCATAGAGTTATATAAAAATTCAGCCAACATATTAAGTGTTGTAAAAACAGTAACATTTGCGATTACTCCAAATGTTGCTTACGATTATAAAATTTCGTTCGACCGAATCAGCGGGGAATTAAAATTATGGGTTAATAATGCTTTTGTAACTTCTTGGATCGATGCAACTCCTTTTGCTAGTGGAAGCGCTGTATCTTTTAGAAGCGGTAATGCAAAATTCAGTATTGACGATTTTAAAGTGTTTCGCTCAAGAGCTAACAGTAGCTTAGTATTAGTTGGTGCAGGCAACACCAACGACCTAAGGAATGAAAATACATCTACCCCGGCTTCGTCCGGAAAAATAAGCAGTATTACAAAAGATAACACAGATAATATTTCTACAATAAGTTCGCAGCTTGTAAATATAGATTGGACAAAGCCGGTTATTACAAACATGACCATTAAAGACGGAACCGGTGCGGATATAGATACCACTCATATAGGAACCCAATTGGACCTGAATTACACTGCTGCTAAAGATACCAACTCGGGAGTTTCTACTTATTATTATGCGATTGGAACCACCACAGGCACTCATAATACAGTAAACTGGACAGCTAACAGTTTAGGATTATCGGCTACGGATACCGTAACCCTACAAAATAACCAAAAATATTATATTATGGTAAAAGCTATGAACGGAGCGGGTTTGGTGAGCGATAGCGTTGTTAGTGACGGGGTTGTATATTTAAACTCCATTGGCACCGGTATAGAAACAAACAATGCATTTAGTAATTTGAGTATCTATCCGAACCCTACAAATGATAACGTAACGATCAGTATTATCAGCCAAGTCAATGAAAAGATTAATTATACTTTAACAGACCTACAAGGCAAATTGGTGGAGTATAAAAATCTTGAAATAACTACAGGCATTAATACATTACAAATTAATACAGGCGAGCTTCAATTAAGTAAGGGTATTTATTTTATTACCCTGCAAAGCGGTACTAAAAACGTAACTAAAAAATTAGTTGTTGAATAAATAAATTTGCCCTCTATTCTATTTATAGCAGACCACCGTTTAAACCGCTCCCCTAGCCAGCGTTACAGGTTTGAGCAGTATTTAAGCTATTTTAAAACGCAAGGCTTTACTTGGGAGCTGTCAGAAATTATTTCTGAAAAAGATGATACCGTTTTTTATCACAAAGGAAATTATATTAAGAAAACCGGGATCATTTTTAAATCATTTTACATTAGATGGAAAGATTTAAGAAGAGCGAAACAATTTGACCTTATTTTTATTCAGCGCGAAGCGTTATTGGTTGGCTCTTCTTTTTTCGAAAAACAATTCTATAAACATAACAACGTTATTTTTGATTTTGATGACAGCATTTGGCTGTTGGATACTTCACCGGAAAATAAAAAATTTGAATTTCTGAAAAATCCGGATAAGACAAAGATCAACATTAAGCATTCGCATGCCGTTATAGCAGGGAATGATTTTTTAGCTGATTATGCGGCACAATTCAATGCAAATGTATTTGTAATTCCAACAACGATTGATACAGGCTTTCATAAGCCTACCAAAGAAACAGACTTACCTCATGCCGCTAATAATTTTCCCGGTAAAAAAATAGTAATCGGCTGGAGTGGCAGCATCAGTACCATGAAGCATTTTGAATTAGTGATTCCCGTATTAAAAGCAATTCAAAAAAAATATCCAAATCAAACAGAGATTCATGTAATCAGTCAAGGCTCTTATTCATACCCCGACTTTACTATTACCGACAAAAATTGGAGTTCAAAAACAGAAGCAGATGACCTTAATGTCTTTGATATCGGCATTATGCCTCTACCTAATGATGAATGGGTGAAAGGAAAATGCGGACTGAAAGGCTTATCCTACATGGCATGCGGTGTTGCCACGATCATGTCGAACGTGGGTGTGAACCCGGACATTATTAAACACGGAGAAAACGGTTTATTGGCCGGAACTGAACAAGAATGGATAGCATGTTTATCTCTCCTTATTGAAAATCCTGAACTAAGACTTAAATTAGGGGAAGCGGGTAGAAACACCGTGGTTGAAAAGTATTCGGTAGAAGCTAATAAAGACAGGTATTTGAACGTTTTGAATTCTCTTTTAAAACCTTAAATTTATCGGATGGATTCATCGTTAAAAAAAGACATCACACCAAACGAGGTTTAT
>JBBRHI010000230.1:0-5410 GCA_038222995.1 Bacteroidia bacterium
TTTCTTGCAATGGGCGCAGTAAAATTAAAAGAGCCGTCTGTTTTTGTTTTTTGAAGCGATACTGTATCTCCTTCCTGGTTTGTTAATGCGATCTCTGCCTGAACGGGCTTATTGAGTTCGTCCATAACCACACCTTTTAAAGTAATGGTTTGCGCTATTTCAAACTCGATCGTATGGCCTTCGCCTTTGTCATAAACATTGTCCAGCACTAAATAATAGATCTCTCCTCTTTTAACTTCTATCGGTTTACCGTAAGCGGCCGCAATTCCCTGTTTAATAAACTCTTCTTTTGATTGATTATTGAGGCCTGTTTTTCCGCTGATCTCATCTTTATTTCGTGATATACAAGCTCTTTCAGGGGAAATTTTATAATTTAATAAACTGTCACAAAAATTATTTTTTGACGCTTTAAAAAGCATAAAGTCATAATCATCATCGGGCTTTAAGGGAGTAATGTCAAACGTTAGGGTACCCGATACATTAATAATCAATTTGTACCAGGCCGTATTATGTTCTTTTTCGAAGGTGAACTTGCTTTTTTGTTTAGTGTTGCTTATTTCTTTAATGGCGCCAAAGCCTTTAGGGGCAATGGTTTTATTAACCTTAGTTTTACCAGTAACGGTAATGGTACGGGCCATATTGCAATCGCAGAAAACCGTATCCAACTTTTTAGTTTGAGAAATAAGTTGAAAAGAAAAAAAACAGAGCAGGAGTATTCGCATGAGTTTTATAACGCTATATAACTATAAAGTAACAAAAAAATCCCCTGAATAATTCAGAGGATTTTTAATTGGTTTAACTGCTTAAAGAGAAAGGAAGTTATAAGCCTAAAAGGATTTCTTCGGCATTTTTACCGCCAAACAGCATACGGGTAGGGTTTTCAAGCATTTCCTTTACTTTCACTAAAAAGCCAACGCTTTCTTTTCCGTCAATAATACGATGGTCGTAGCTTAAGGCAACGTACATCATTGGGCGAATAACCACCTGGCCGTTAACTGCCATGGGGCGATCAACCACATTATGCATTCCTAAAATAGCGCTTTGCGGAGGATTAATAATGGGCGTACTCATCATAGAACCAAACACACCGCCGTTAGTAATTGTAAAGGTTCCACCGGTCATATCGTCGATCGTTAATTTACCGTCGCGCGCTTTAACCGCTAAATCTTTAATTCCTTTTTCAATATCAGCCAGGCTCATTAATTCGGCATTACGCAATACCGGGACCATTAAACCCTTTGGTGCGCTTACGGCAATACCGATATCACAATATTTGTTGTATACTAATTCTTCTCCGTCTATCATGCCGTTAACTGCCGGAAAATGATATAACGCCTCGGTTACGGCCTTTGTAAAAAAGCTCATAAACCCGATGTTTGAGCCGTATACTTCTTTAAATTTATCTTTGTATTTTGCCCTGATCGCATATATGGCGCTCATATCCACTTCATTGAAAGTCGTTAACATGGCGGTTTCGTTTTTAACGGCAACTAAACGCTTAGCCACTGTTTTACGAAGAGAGGTCATTTTAGTGCGTTCTTTATCTCTGCCACCTTTCCACGAATTAGATAAAACTTCCTGAGCAGTAGGCAAACCGTTAGATAAGGCAGAAACCACATCTTGTTTAGTGATACGTCCGTCTTTACCGGTACCGTTAACCTGTTTAGAGTTAACATTGTTTTCAGCCATTATTTTAGCGGCAGAAACACTTGGTGTACCTGTTGCATACGTCGATGCCTTATCAGAAGTAGTTTCTTTAGCGGTTTCTTTTTTCGGCTCAGCTTTCTCTTCTTTTTTTGGTGCGTCTTTTTTGTCTTCCTGTTTCTTCTCTTCCTTCGGTGTTTCTTTTTTAGCTTCCGGTTTCACGGAAGTGTCAATTTTTACAACTACCTGCCCCACTTTCACCGTATCACCTTCAGCGGCTAATACTTCAATTTTGCCCGCTTCTTCAGCATTCAGGGTTAAGGTTGCTTTATCAGAATCGATCTCTGCCAACACTTCATCTTTTTCTACTACATCACCTGTGTTTTTAACCCAACGGGCAATAACTACTTCCGTAATGGATTCTCCGGGACTTGGTACTTTTAATTCTACAATTGCCATATAATTAGTTTTGAATGTTTAGTTCTTTGTTTTAGTTCTTTGTTTTAGTTGTGAATTAGTCTTTTAAGTCTTTTACTTCACTAATACTTTAGAGAAAATGCCTGTCATAATTTCTTCGTTTTCCATTGCGTGACGTTTTGCAAAACCCGTTGCAGGGCTTGCCGCCGCATCTCTTCCAAAATAATTTAATTTTAACGAACGTAAATTATTATCTACAAAACGCCAAGGACCCATGTTTTCCGGTTCTTCCTGAACAAATAAATAGTCTTTTGCTTTAGTATATTTTTTTAAAACAGCATCTATTTGTTTTTGCGGGAAAGGATATAACTGCTCTAAACGAATAAACGTAATATCATCCACTCCTTCTTTTTCTCGGCGCTCAATCAAATCGTAATATACTTTACCCGAACAAAAAGCAACGCGCGTTACTTTTTTAGCGTCTGCCGCAGGGTCATCCAACACCTCTTGAAAATTATTTTTTGTAAAATCCGTCAGCTTACTTACACAGGTTGGGTAACGTAATAACTTTTTAGGCGTAAAACATACCAAAGGTTTACGGAAATCGCGTTTTAATTGACGGCGGATCACATGAAATTGTTGTGCAGGTGTTGTTGTATTAACGATCTGCATATTGTTTTCGGCACAGGCCTGTAAAAAACGCTCCATACGCGCGCTTGAGTGCTCAGGGCCTTGCCCTTCGTAACCATGCGGTAACAACAGTACCAAGCCATTCATACGACGCCATTTATATTCGGCTGAGGTTAAATACTGGTCAATAATAATTTGTGCTCCGTTAAAGAAATCACCGAATTGCGCTTCCCAAATAGTTAGCGTATTTGGTGCGGCAAATGCATAGCCGTATTCAAAACCTAACACACCGTATTCACTTAACAAAGAGTTATAAATTTCAAATTTTACTTTTGCATCAATGTTATTCAAAGGGGTATATTCTTCTTCACTGTCTTCAATTTTTATAATGGCATGACGGTGGGAAAATGTTCCGCGTTCTACATCCTGTCCGCTGAAGCGTACGGGATTTCCTTCTTTCATTAAACTTGCATACGCCAGTAATTCGCCCATGGCCCAATCGTAATTATCGTTGGTAATCATGGCTTTACGGTCATCGAACAGCTTTTGAATTTTATTAAAGAATTTTTTGTCCTTAGGCAATTCAGTGCTTTTTTTGGCGATCTCTAAAAATAGTTTTTCATCAACGGCCGTTTTCGGCGACTCATCAAAATCAGTAGCACTTGCCATTTTCACGCCTTTCCAATTACCTTCTAAAAAAGAAGTGATCTTTGCTTTTTCTACTTTTTTTGCTTCATCTAAATTAGTGTCAAGCTCCGCTTTAAAAGCTGCTTCAATATCTTTGGCTTCAGCCGCCAGTTCAGAACCATCCAGCTCCAACCGTTTTACATACACATCTTTTACATTAGGATGTGCCGCAATAGCTTTGTATAGCAAAGGTTGTGTAAAACGGGGCTCATCGCCTTCGTTATGCCCGTATTTACGGTAACATAATACATCAATAAAAACATCGCGGTGAAAGGTTTGACGAAATTCCATTGCCAATTTGGAAATAAAACATAACGCTTCCACATCATCACCGTTTACGTGAAACACAGGGCTTAATACTACTTTTGCCACATCGGTGCAATAGGTGGATGACCTTCCGTCCATATAATTAGTCGTAAAACCTATTTGGTTATTCACTACAAAATGCACGGTACCGCCTGTTTTAAAACCATCGAGCTGACTCATTTGCACTAATTCATAAACCAATCCCTGGCCTGCAACCGCTGCATCGCCGTGTAAGCTAATGGCACACGCCTTTGTATTATCGCCGCCGTGGAGGCTGTCTATTTTTGACCTTACAATGCCTTGTACAACTGCTGCTGAGGTTTCAAGATGCGAAGGGTTTGGTGTTAAGCTGATATGAACATTTTTACCGCTGTCGCTTTTTTGATCGGACGAATAGCCCATGTGGTATTTAACGTCGCCGTCGAACAAAGAATCTTCACTTGGCCTGCCTTCAAACTCAGTAAATACATCTTTATACGTTTTGTTCATGATATTGGTAAGCACGTTTAAACGTCCGCGGTGCGCCATCCCGATCACATAATCTTCAATCCCTAAATTAGCACCGTGCTCCATTAAGGTGTTGATAGCAGGTATTACAGCTTCGCCCCCTTCTAATGAAAACCGTTTTTGGCCTACAAATTTTGTATGTAAATAACTTTCAAAAACAACCGCCTGCGTTAATTTTTTAAGAATTGTTTTTTTCTCTTCCTTGTTAAAAGAAGGCTGGTTGCGGCTTTTTTCCATGCGTTCCTGAAGCCATTTAAGAACCTTAGGTTCGCGCATGTATAAATATTCAACACCAATACTTTGGCAATAGGTGTGTTCTAAATGATCAATAATGTTTTTTAATTTAACCGGCCCGAGTCCTATTTCATTACCTGCCTGAAATACTGTATCCAGATCTTTTTCGGTTAAACCGAAATTTTCGAGGGCTAGGGTTGGCTCATAGTCGCGGCGTTGGCGTACCGGGTTTGTTTTGGTAAACAAATGCCCGCGCTGGCGGTAACCTGTTATTAAACCGAGCACTTTAAATTCTTTGGTTACATTTTCAGGAATTGCTCCACCGGAAGGCGCGTCGTAATTAGTTTGTGCAAATTCGAATCCTTTAAAAAAATCGCGCCATGAGGCGTCTACAGAGTTAGCATCTTTTGAATATTGTAAAAACAATTCTTCGATAGCGTTTACGTCGCTTGTGCCAACATAAGAAAATTTATCCATTTTAATTTTGGTTAAAATTAAGGCACTAATTTAAGGATTATAATGAAGTTTTACTTAATAATTTGGCTTTTTTAAAGCTTTGCCCGGTTAATTATAACCCTAAAAAACCACCATTTATCGCCCTATAAACAGGGCTTATGAATACTTAAGTATTTTATATATTTTTGTTGCGTGAAATTATTATTATCTATTCTATTTATTTTTGTTGAAACGGGCCTTTTGCTTTCCCAGGAAAATCAAACCCAGACCTTGTTAAAGCTAAAAGCCTTACAGGAAAAAAAAGCGGAATACCATAGAAGGACTAATGGAGAAGTAGACGGCTACCGCGTAAAGATTCATTTCAGTGCCGATAAATCAAAGGCCAGGGAGGCACAACAAAAGTTTTCTAACAGGTACAGTGATGTAGCGAGTTACGAAGAGTATCAGCAACCGAATTTTGTAATTAATGTAGGCGATTTTAAAACGAAGCTTGAAGCACAAGAGCTTCTTAAAATGATAAAGGGTGATT
>JBBRHI010000231.1:0-5409 GCA_038222995.1 Bacteroidia bacterium
TTTCTTTGACCACTCAAGCCCCGGTAAAAGAATTGAATAAGCCGTATAAATTTAATCAAAAAATATTTCAATTTAATTTTGATATTCTTTTTTCTTTTGTTTGAACAAAAAGAAACAATCTGGCGGCCTGCGGACAATCCAATTCGCCAACCTCAATCTTTTTCTCGCTCGAAGAGCCTCCGCAATACCGGCGAAAAAATTGCGGTTCGCTCCGAATTGGGACAACAGCCGCACTCCTACTAAGGTATGAGAGACCTATAAAACCTCTACTTAAAATTTATATTAAGATCGAATATGTATTAAAACTGGAAGTAAATAAACGGTTGCATTTCCCCGCTTATTAATTGGTAAATACAAAATACAGCCACCACCACTACCGTTGTCATAACGGGCCACGACAGTGTTGCAAACCTTTCCCTGTAATTTTGCTTAATGCGTTCGGGGATCCAATGAATTAAATAACCCGCTAAAATAACGGCAAACACCACGGCGTAGCCTTTTACAACTTCAAAGGTGAGCTCTAAGCCTAAATGATTTTTAATACGGTCAAAAATTAAATTAACGGTATCTAAACTATCGCTCCTGAAAAATATCCTTGTAAAACTTATAAACGCCAAGGTTAAAAACACGCAAAATGCTTTTACGGCAAACGATGTACTGTTTTTAAATGGCGACACCTTGTGCCATAATTTATGAACTACAAGCCCTAAACCGTTAAGTCCGCCCCATATAATAAACAGCCAGGAACTGCCGTGCCAGAGCCCGCCAAGCAACATGGTAACCAGTAAGTTTATATTGGTATTAATGCTCTGTTTCACTTTTGGTAAAAAGTAAGCAAGCAATACAAAGAGAATGGCAATACACAACAGCACTAAAAATAACCACATTTGCCCGGTAAGCATTACCAGCACGCACGATAAAATAGCAATACAGATATAAGAGCCTACGGTGCCTTTTTTATTTCCGCCTAAGGGGATATACAAATATTCTTTAAGCCACGACGATAAGGAGATGTGCCAGCGCTTCCAAAACTCGCTCACATCCTGAGCTTTGTAAGGTGATTTGAAATTTGTTTTTAACCGGTAACCCAACAAAAGTGCAATACCTATGGCAATGTCGGTATAGCCGCTAAAGTCGGCATAAATTTGAAGCGAGTAGCCAAAGATACCGAAAATGGTTTCAACCCCGGAGTATAAGGTGGGGCTGTCAAACACCCGGTCAATATAATTAACGGCAATATAATCGGCCATAATTTTTTTAGACAAGCCGTTAATGATCCAAAATACGGCCATGCCGAATTCCTTTTTACTCAGGTTATAGGGTTCATAGATCTGGTATAAAAATTCGTTGGCCTTAACAATAGGCCCTGCAACAAGGTGCGGGAAGAAGCACACAAAAAAACCGTAATCAAAAATAGAATTGACCGGCTTTACTTTGTCCCTGTAAATATCAATAGTATAGGAAATAGACTGAAACGTAAAAAAAGAAATGCCTACCGGTAAAATCAGTTTATCAATGGGATCGGAGGTGCCAAGAAATGTATTGCTGAAGCTTGTAAAATGATTAAAGAATTCGAGATGCGTATTACCCATGTCGTTAACGCTTTGTACAAAAAAATAAGCATACTTAAAGTAACACAACAAGCCTAAATTAAGCAGTAAGCTAAACGTTAGGTACATCTTTTTTTTGCCTATGGTTTTACTTTCATAAATAAGCCTGCCCCAGTTATAGTCGCTTATAATAGTAAAAATGAGCAAAATGAGAAAGACACCGCTGGTTTTATAATAAAAGAAAAAGCTTACCAGCAACAAATAAATAGTACGCGCCTTATTGTGTTTATATAATAAGGAATAGATACCAAGCACAACCGCAAAAAATGCCCAAAAATACAGCTGCGTAAAAATAACCGGCTGCCCTTTTACGTAGCAAAGGTAGGGTTTTAAGTATGCTGTTAGTTCATTTATCATTCGTATTAATAGACTAGAGGGACTTAAGGGATAAAAGAGATAAAAAAGACAGATCTCTTTGTCTCTCCAATCTCTTATATCTTTTTAGTCTCTTTATTTCACTTTACTGTTCCGGTTATAACTCCTGTCAATGGCTTCGTACATCATATTGGCAACCATCCGGTATCCTTTGGCATTAAAATGCACTTTATCTTTTGCGGCTAAGCCGGCTTTATACCATTTGTAAATAGATTTATAACCCCCCATTACGCCATACAGATCATATACGGCTCCTTTATGTTTTTCCGCTAACTCGTATGCTGCTTCCGCGGCTTTCATAGGGCGTTTGTTGGCGGTTTTACGGTTCATGTAATTATCGGTAGTGGTTACAAACAAAAAGGCGCAATCGGGAGATACCTTGCGGATATTGGCTACCAGGCTATCGTACTTGGCAATAAACGCCTGCTTTGTAAAATTAACATCGTGCGTATCGTTTACACCTAATGTAAAAATAACCATATCGGGCGGAATGCTTTTAAGCTCGTTTATAAATTCGGGGCAACGTAAAAATGAACCTGTAGACGCTCCATTCACACCCATAGCCGCATAATAAAACCCGGGATTGGTGTTTTCCGCGCTTATGCCCCTCAACATAAAATCAGGATGCATACTGTCGCGTTTTATAACTGCAAAATTTAAAGAATCTATCAGTGTTTCAAATGTAAACTCTGTATAACCTTTTTTTTCATACTCTTTCCTTACATAATGCAACGTCGATTCATGATTCAACGTCAGTTCAAAACTCGAATTAAAATTATGATATACTTTTACCGAATTAAAATTTTTAGGTCGGCTTGTTTGCAATAAGGCAAAACCGAACGTGCTTAAGCTGTCGTTTGTAATAGCCGCCATACCCGACACGCCAAGGTTATTACACATTTCTTTTGTAACCGCGCAGCGGCAACGTTTCCATTTGCCATAGCCGAACGACCTGTAAAAGCTCGGGTTATTTGTTTTCACTATTTTAAAAGGAAAAATAAATAAACCGCCGCCTTCATAATTACCGGTAGCTTGAAACCCGTTAATCAACACTTCGGGCCAAAAACCCGCCTGTATATGTGAACCGCCGAAGTGTGCAATGTAAACTCTTTTCGCCTTCCCTTTTTTAAGCTCATCCATTTTTTTATAGAAGTTCATAAACAAGGAACTGTCTTTAGCATAAACAATTTTACTTTGATCGTAATTTATAAAGGGATACTGTTGGGAAAAAGAGGTGAGAAAAAAGATTTGAGACAGGAGACTTGTGAGTAATAGGGCTAGCGTCTTTTTATTTTTTATCTTAAAGGGCGAAATAAGATATATAATATAAGACAGAAGATTTTTGGATCTTGTATTCATTATTTTTACGTTGTCTTTTATCATTTAGTACTTATCTTAAATCAGGGGTTCAATTTATTTAATCTTCATTTTAATTCCTCTCAAATCTCCTATCTCATCATCTTATGTCTTTTACTTGCTCCTATTATAATTGTTGTAATCATTAATTAACGAAGTATAAAGCAACACTGCTATTTTTCGGGCCCCGCCCGAACTGAAATGGATGTAATCTTTTGCGGCAACGCCCTGTTCAACCCAGGTAAGCATGCTGTTTTTACCTCCCATACAATTATACATATCAAAAAAAGCGCAGTCTGCATCAAAAGCCGTCCGTTTAATAGCATCCCTTAAATTTTCGAGCTGAGGGTGTGTTACGTATTCCGTTCCTTCTTTCACGCTCATATCGGCCGGGCCAATTACTAAAATAGAAGCTTGCGGTGCCAGTTTTTTAATGGTATTAATTTGTGCTTTTAAATACAGCCCGAAATTATCGGCCTGCTCTTTTGTAGTAATGTACGGCAACGAATTACCGCCAAATTGTAAAATAATAAGTTTGGTATTTAAGTAGTCATAAAAGTTTTTTAACTGGCCGTAATTTATCTGGTTAAAAAAAGTACCGGAGCTTCCGCGTAATCCGAAATTATCCACCATAATGCCCTTGCTGCCTTCTAACGAAACGCCATAAAAATCGGGACTGTCTTTACCTTTAAACCTGAATTCGTGCAGTAAGGCTCCCTGGTTAAGGTTAAATTCTTTTACATTAAACGTTCCTCCCGCAGCAAGCGAATCCGAATTATTGAGCGATCCGTTCTCATAAAGCTCTATATGCGTTTTCGTTTGTGCGCCTCCGTAAAACAATTTTATTTTAGTAAAAGCTGCTGCTTTCGGTCCGCCGTTTTTACTGGTTACCAACTTTACCCAGGCACTTTTATACGACGTTGTATCGGTTAACGTAATATAAGGCGCAAACCTGGTAATATGTGCCATCGCTCCAAAGTTAGAGTGTTTTACACGCTTATCTTTCCCGGCAAATGTTTGGTAACGGTCCCAGGTGCTGCTCCATGATATTTTATTAATCACACTCGGCGCCACCGGCATAAACGAAATTAAGCCCGGGCCTTCGCCGCCAAACTGGCCTTGAAGCTTTAATCGCAAATAATCGCTGATGCGGTCACCTTCAATTTGTGAATCGCCGTAATGCAAGATGCGTATACTTTTAGGTTCATTGCTGATATTAGAGAGTGCATTAAAAAAATTAACCATCGCCGATTTGGAGGCATTTTTATACTGAATGCTTGTATTTAATTTTATGGCGGAATCTTTTAACTCAATGTTTTTTACAAGAGCCGAATCTGAGGCGCTCTCTAAAGTATCTGCATCTTCAGCATCTGCAAGGGCTATAATATTTGAAATATCTGTTTTTTGAGGCTCTTTTTCTAAAAATAAGGAGCCAAAGGTAGGAAACCGTAAAGACAGCTTTTCATTAATATAAATACCCTTATCCGGAAAAACACAGGTTAACAACCCCATTACCAAAAAGATAAGTGCCAGGAAAATAAGTGTGTGAAAAGGCTTATGCAAAAACTATAATTTAATTTAGCCAATATGCAAAATACTTTGCAAGGCTAAAACCCAAAAATAATTTAGTTTTTCACAATAGGGGTGTAGATAAAGGTTAACCGAAGAGAAAGAAAGGAATAACATTACCCGTAGAGAAACAGAGAAAAGGGAAGCATTCAAATAAACTAAATCATTCTGTTTCTAAACCCGTGCCAATCGGTTGCATCCGTTTAATCTGTGTTCTATTTATTACCTACAACACGTTTAAGCGATAAAACTCCAAAAGCTCAATGGCATTGGCACAGCCTGTTTTTTGAAGCATTTTACGGCGGTGCGTATCAATCGTATGCTTGCTTAAAAATAGTGCTTTTGCAATGGCGTTGCTGGTAACCCCTTTATTAATCAAAGCAAGAATTTCCAATTCGCGCGGTGAAAATATATTTTGGTAAGACTGGTTTACGTACATATTAAATTTATGTTGATCTAAATAAGGTGCGTCATACTTCCACTCAACCCGGTTACTGCA
>JBBRHI010000232.1:0-5394 GCA_038222995.1 Bacteroidia bacterium
GCGATCCTAATCTACTGGCTTCTTTAGCGGGTCGTTGGCACGCAAAGCACCATCCGTTTACATCACCTAAGCCGGAGGATTTCAACTTATTAAAAACAGATCCGGGAGCCGTAAGGGCTAATGCTTATGATTTGGTTATTAACGGCGTAGAGATTGGCGGAGGAAGTATCCGGATCCATGATAAAGAATTGCAATCACAAATGTTTGACTTGCTTGGTTTCACAAAAGAGGAAGCGCAAAAACAATTCGGGTTTTTAATGAATGCGTTTGAGTTTGGCGCTCCTCCACACGGTGGTTTGGCATTCGGTTTCGATAGGTTGTGCTCTTTGTTCGGCGGCAGCGATAGTATCCGTGATTTTATTGCTTTCCCTAAAAATAATTCGGGCAGAGATGTAATGATCGACAGCCCAAGCGAGATCAGTGATGAGCAATTAAAAGAACTTCACATTTTATCGACGGTAACAAACTAAAATGGTCATTATAGGATTTATAGCATTTTTATGTATCGGTATTATTTTAGGATTAATCGGGGGCGGCGGTTCTATATTAGGTGTACCGGTTTTGGTTTATATTATGTGCTATAGTGCTGATGTTGCTACAGGCTATTCTTTATTTATCGTTGGCTTTACATCATTAATAGGCGCGTTGGCATACCTCAGAAAAGGAGAAATAAGTGCAGAAGCGATTTTTCAGTTTGCATTAGCATCTTTAACCACTGTTTTTTGTGTACGTAAATTTGTAATGCCGTCTATACCTCCGTTCATACATGTTTCGGGAATAGAAATTTCGAAACATATTTTAATTATGGTACTCTTTTCGGTATTAATCCTATGCTCATCTTATACCATGATCAAAAAAAGAAAGTACAATCGCATTAACGAAGTAAAATGGGATGAGTTTGCAAAGAGCCCTATGGGTGTGCCTTTTGTTATATTTTTAGGGATTACGGTTGGCTTTATTACCGGCTTTGTAGGCGCAGGCGGAGGTTTTATTATTGTTCCGGTATTAATTTTCTTTTTACGTTTGAGCTTTAAAAAGGCAGTAGGTACATCGTTATGTATTATTGCTTTAAATTCACTAATAGGCTTTACAGGTAACATTGGTCACCAATATATCGATTGGCGCTTTCTTTTAACAATCTCTGCTATATGTGCTGCCGGCATTTTAATAGGCAGCCTGATGTCTAATAAAGTATCGCCTCAAAAATTACGTCCTGCCTTTGGCTGGTTTACGCTTGTAGTTGGTGTATTTGTATTAGTTAAAGAATTACTATTGTAATGGCAAAGTCAAAAGGAGGGTTCAGGAAAATTATTGCCATTGTTTTTTTAATCGCCCTTATCGGTGGAGGATATTGGGCTTATAAAAATGTTTTTAAAAGCAACGTTCATTTAAACGGTAAAAAGTTTACCTATATTTATATTAAGACTAATGCCGGCTTTACGGATGTATTGGACGAATTATATTCTCAAAATATTATTGACGACCATGAAAGCTTTGAATGGATGGCAAAAGAAATGGATCTTCCTGAACATATTAATGCCGGTAAATACAGGATAGGAGCGGAAATGAGTAACCGATCCATTGTAAAAATGATCGTAAACGGTAAGCAGGAAAAAGTAAAATTATTTTTCAATTCACAGATCCGTACTAAGGAACAATTTATTGCATATGTTACTGAAAAGTTGGAAATCGAGCAGTCTGACCTTGAGGAGTATTGTCATAACGAAAAAGTACTCAGTGAAAAGTATCATTTGAATTCAGATAATTTTATGTGTTTAATTATTCCTGAATCATATGAAGTAGATTGGACCACGCACATCGATGATCTTTTTGATCTTCTGAAAGCATCGTATGATACAGTATGGAATAAAGAACGGAAAAATAGGGCAAAGGTTATCGGCTATACAATTCCTGAAGTGGTAACACTGGCATCAATAGTACAAAGCGAGAGCAGCATTAAAAGTGAACAGCAAAAAATAGCAGGCATTTATATTAACCGTCTTAAAAAAGACATGAAACTCCAGGCCGATCCTACTATTGTATTTGCTAATCAATCGTTTGAAGTGCAACGCGTATTATCTTCGGATAAGGATACAGATTCTCCTTACAATACGTATATGTATAAGGGCTTACCGCCGGGGCCTATCTGTTTAGTGAACCCGGGTACTATTGATGCGGTGTTAAATTATACACATCATAATTATATTTATTTCTGTGCTAAGTGTGATTTCAGCGGTTATTCAAGCTTTACGAGTGATTATCCCGAACATCAGAAAAATGCAAAAGAGTATCAGAATGCGTTAAATAAAAGAGGAATAAAACGATAAGATGAACGTATTTACGGAAAAATTAAATAAACAACTTGCCCAATCTTTATTGGATAATAAGTTTGAAGAGCCATTGGAGCTGCAGGCACTCTGCTTAAAAAAAGCAAGCAGCGGTGCAGATATTATTGTTTCTGCCCCCGTTAATACAGGTAAAACAACGACAATTGTTATTAATGTACTTCAAAAACTACAAGCAGCTGTTGACGAGGATGCTCCAAGGGCTTTAATAGTTGTAGCAAATAATGAAGATGTACTGAGCATGAAAGAGCTGTTTACGGTTTTGGGGAAACACACTAATTTACGCGTGCATGCCGCTCATGAAGCAGAAAAAATTGATAAGCAGGCAGAGGCCATTTATTTTGGAGCCGATGTGGTAATAGGAACACCGGTCCGTATTTTGGAATTGTATTTTAAAAAGAATTTGAACATTAATAAAATAAAGTTATTTGCTATTGATGATGCAGAGATGATGATCAAAAACTCTAATCAAGGCCAAATAGATCGTTTAGCGCTGAGCTTGCCTAAATGCCAGCATTTGGTATTTACAACCGGTTACGATGCAAAAGTAGAAAGGCTTATAGAGAAGTTTATTGTGGCACCGCAAATCATTGAAATAACCGCTTAAGGATTTTCTTTCATGTAGGCAGCTAATTCTTTTTTTGAATTACTAAATGAAAAAGCGTCATACACTTTATAGTAGTTTTGTTTATCATATGTTTTTGAGTAAGCATATTTAGAGAAATCCAACTTGCTTTTTTCCTGCGAAAATAATTTCATAACAGATAATACCTGGGCTGAAGAAACCTCTTTAGTATTAAAAAATGTTTTAGCCATTTCAAATTTAGTTGATTCAAAGCTTTCTTTTTTAATGGCATCACAAACACCTGTAAATTCAGAGCCGGTATAAGTATCCGGCTGAACGGTATTGGAAACAAGCCCCGGCACGTTAGAAACTGTTGGAGTCAATGCAACAACGGAGGGATTTGTCGGCGTGTTCCCAAACAACGTTTTACTTTCTAAAATAAGCGAATAGTTTCCGTAATTATCCTTATTTAAAGCATATATTGAAGTATAGTTCAGAGCACTTGTTATATTAAAATTCAATAAAGCAGTTGTGCCCGACTGTAATACTTTTACATGGTAGTTATTTTCATCAAGGTAATCGAACTTTATATTTTGTGCATATTGATTATTTAGCCTTATTCCATTGAGCGAAATAATAAAGTCGGGATTCGTGTTTTGCGCATTATGAATAACGATGGATCCTACTTGCGCATTTAAACAAATAACGATTCCAAAAATAAAAAGCAGGTTAAAGAAAGTAGTTTTCATAGTTTATGATTATTCCAAACAATATGCCGCTATTTTTTGAATTTACAAAATATAATTACCTTATATAATACCAATAAATGGCCCAATTTAAGATCCGGGTTATTAATAGCGGATCTGCCGCAGGGGTAATCGCTTTTATTTCGGCAAAACAGGCATCATATAAAATATCTTCAAATGCCGAGAAACCGGTGGTGTTTTTACTGCGGTCTTCATACTTACGAGAGGAAATTAATTCTTTTGCTTTATCGAAAACTAAAGTAGCGATATCAAAGTGAGCTGCATGATCAATATCTCTGAAATTTGATGTTTTTTTGGTAAGTATTTTTATAGCGCCTTCTCTTGTTTTGTAGGTTTTATACGTATTAAATTTAATAGCTATATCACTTAAGATCTCTATGTATGCTTTATCCAAACCGTTTTTTAAGTATAAATTTACCTTTTTATTCCTTCAGGATCTTTTTTCTGACAAGGCTTTGATCTCTACTCTCTAACTCAATAATATACATTCCTTTTGCAAAGCCGGACAGATCTATTATAAATTTTTGTTTTGTTACCTCGGTGAAATTGCTCACAACACTCCCATACATATTATATACAGTAACTTTTGTAAGCGTTAAAGCGTTGTTTTCTATTGTAAGATCAGCAGTTACAGGGTTTGGATACATGATATAGGCCGAATTGTTTTCTGAAGTATTAATAGAAACAGTGCCGCAGATCAATTTATTAATATAATCCCATAAAGTGTTATCAAACGCTGAAGCAGCTAAGTTAAAGCCGCCCGCTGTATTGCCCTGGCGCACAATAACAAGGCGCTGACTTGGCACTACATAAATTTTTTGGTCGTTTTTTCCTAAGGCACAAAACATATCGCTTGGTGCATTTGACATTAATGTACCGGGAAAAACAATTTGTGATTGCGGCGTCATAAAGCTCGCTTTGCCGTTGAGCCACCACAAGTATCCGTATGATTTATTTAAGTTCTGTGATGTGGTTGTCATTGCTCTGAAATAAGATGTATCTTTCATTAAAGTATCGGCATTCCAAATTCCTCGATTCAAATTTAAGAGCCCGAACCTCGCCATATCCCTTGCTTTGCTGTAATATATTTGTTGTGACCATAAGCCTCCCATACCTATATGCGTTTTTATCCAATTGTTTGTAATGGTGTTATAACTTTGACCTACGGCATTACTTACCACATCCTGTACTTTGCGGTAAGCCCCTGTATGATAGGCCCAACGGGTTGATGCATCCGCCTTATAAACTAAACAAGCTACGGAAGTGTCCTCATTTGTACAAGGTGTTGGCGGCACATCATCCAAGCCGCTAGTCATAGTCAGTAAATTTTTTACCGTAATTAAATTTTCCTTTGCAAGAGTTTCACTTGTCCAACCGGCGCCTAAATATTGCGTGGCGGTATTATTAATATTTATATAGCCTTTTTGTTGTGCTACGCCCGTAATAAAGCTCGCCAAACTTTTACTCGCCGATGCCCAATAGAATACAGAATCCCGGGTGTATGTGCCGAAATACTTTTCCAACACCCGTTTACCGTCTTTTAAGATCATGAACGACTTCGTATCTTTTGCCTGCAAATAATTGTATAAAGAATCTATTCGGTATTGGCAATACCCTAAATTTGAGGGTAAAATCGAATCCCATACATTACCGGTAAGCGGAGGAAAATAGGGGCTTTGAGCCTTAAAGGTAAAAGATAATAGTAGGATGGTAAAAC
>JBBRHI010000233.1:0-5373 GCA_038222995.1 Bacteroidia bacterium
AAATTTTAAACAGCATGATTTAACAATTACTGCTTCCTAAAAAAGCTTGAGGAAATAACTTCCCCGTTTTTTTAACAAAATAATATACAATCGGTTACAGGTATATTCATTCACAAAAAGCGAGGCCGGGTTTAGGATATATTTCAAATTATATTATATTTGCAACATAAAAATTAAAAATATGAAAAGAAACCTTACCCTGTTATCCTTTATCTTCGTTTTGTGTTCTTCAAAATTTATTGCTCAAACATATAATGCATTAAATTTGACAGGCTTTAATACTGATGTAATTGCTGAAACCAAACCTGCCGCTGCTTCTACATCAGCTACTGCGGTTGATGCTGCCGGATATGTATTATATTCTGCCGCCTATACAGGTACAGTGCTTAACACCGGAGGTTTAAATGTAAACCGTACTTATACAACCGCTTCAAGAACGTATAGCTTAGCTCCTTATAATGCTAATAACGCACTGCGTGTGATTTTTGGCGCAAGTGATTCATTAAAATTAGCTACTCCGGTTAATGCTTCCGTATTAAGCTTATTGGCTTTCAGCAGCGGTATAGATGCATTAACGGACATTACCGTTAGATTTACGGACGGTACTTCTGTTGCTTTTAATTCTAAAACTATTTATAACTGGACATCTTCTACTCAACCTTCTATTTTTTCAGGGTTTGGTGAAACTAACAGGGCTACCGACGCTATTTATTACAATACAACAACTCCTAAATTTTACGCTATTGATTTGCCTATAGCATGTACTAACCAAACTAAATTGGTAAGCAAAGTTATTGTTAAAAATAACTCGAACGGCGCTACTGTTTTTGTATTTGCAGCGTCTTCCGTAAAAAGGCCAAACTATGTTGCCAGCGCAATTCCTGCAACCTGTAAAGGAAGAAGTACGGGTTCGGAAAATGTATTTGGTGTGGATATGTATGGCCCGGTAAGCTACACATGGAGTTCGGCACCTGTTCAAAATACACAAACTGCTACCAATTTACCGGCAGGTAATTATACGGTAAATCTTGTTGACGGCAACGGCTGTGCATTTACGGAAACAGCCACTGTAACTGAACCTGCTACAAGCTTTTCTATCGCCTCTATTACTTCATCCTCTTTAACATGTGCCTCGGTTCCTACAGGGTCTGCTAATGTTAATGTAGCCGGCGGTGCACCCCCTTACACTTTCTTATGGAGTAATGCTATTACTTCTCAATCCATTACGGGTTTATCTGCAGGAACTTACTCAGTAATGGCAACCGATGCCAATAAATGTGTTATTACCGCTTCTACAACTGTTAGCGCGCCTATAGTATTAATTACGGTTAATACATCAAGCTTATTATGCGGTTCAACACCTAATGCCACTGCCACGGTAGGTTCTGTTATCGGAGCAACCGGGCCTTTTACATATACATGGACATCAAGTCCAGCACAAACAACAGCTACTGCTACAGCCCTTGCTGCAGGTAATTATTCGGTACTTGTAAAAGATGCCGTTGGTTGTGTTAATACGCAAACCTTTACTATTTTAGCACCAAGTTTTAATGTAACTACCGCAGGTACTACCTGTACATTATCTACAGGTTCTGCAACTGTTTCGGGTATAACAGGCGGTTCAGGCGCTCCTTACACATATACATGGACTCCCGCAGGCGGTAGCTCTGCAGCAGCATCAGGCTTAGCTGCGGGCAATTATTCTGTTACGGTAACAGACGCTGCTGCTTGTGCAACCACAAAAACAGTAACTATAACTGCTCTTAATCCTACATTAACTGTAAGCACAGGTTCGTTGGCATGCGGCAATGTAAGTAACGGAACTGCTACGGTAACCGTAAGCGGCGGGGCAGGCGGACCATATACTTACACATGGTCTTCTGCTCCCGTGCAAACAACGCCTACAGCCTCTAATTTAGGAGCAGGTATTTATAATGTAACCGTTAAAGGTGTTAGCGGCTGTGTAGCAAGCCAAACGTTTGCCATTACTCAACCAACACTTTCTATCGTAACTGCTTCTAACTCCTGCAAAGGTTTGCAGCCTACAGGCGGTGCAACAGTTACAGCGGTTAATGGTGGAACATCGCCTTATATGTATTCATGGGACCCGTCTTCATCATCAAGTACACCTTACGTGAACGGCTTAGTAGATGCAAGTTATACAGTTAATGTGACTGATGCAAACAGCTGTATTATTACAGGGACTTATACTATAACGGCTCCTTCAACGGCTTCTTTAGTGGCTGTTGCTTCATCGTCTGCCGCTACCTGTTCAGGTATCAATAACGGTAAAGCAATGGTAAACGGTGTAACAGGCGGAACGCCTCCTTACACGTACAGCTGGAACTCAACACCTCCGCAATTTACGGCTTTAGCTACAGGTTTAGGCTCACCTAATACTTACGTGTGTACGATTGTTGATTATAACAACTGTATCATTAACCGGTCGGCAACAGTGTATCCTGCCCCGTTAAATATAAATATTTACGCAAATCCTTCTTATACCATTTGTCCTACCCATTCTGTTACATTAAGTGTTGCAGGAGCTGTAAGCTACACGTGGAGTACAGGCGCAAGCACATCATCCGTAACAGTAGTGCCTACCGGAACCCTTTCAACTACTGTATACAGCTTTACGGGAACAACTACAGCAGGTTGTATAATTACAGGAAGTACAGCTATTATGACAAACAGTACGGCTTGTGTAGTAGGGATTGAAGAGCAACACGGAAATGTGGGTTACAGCCTTTACCCAAATCCTAATAACGGACAATTTGTTTTAGTGTTGGATCAGGCTCAGGATAATGCCACTCTTGAAGTAATAGATGCGTTAGGTAAATTAGCAATATCTCAAAGTGTGAACGGTATGCAAACAACTGTGAACACTTCTGTTTTACAAGACGGTATTTATTTTGTAACCGTTAAAAATAAAGACCGTATCGTGGTTCGAACTAAGATCATTAAACAATAAGGTTACGATATACATTTTAAAAAAGCGTTGCAGGCATCTGTAACGCTTTTTTGTTTATGAAAAGTTGTAGAGTAAAAGTATATATTACGGTTACAGGTGTCTTTACTGCTGGAGCAAGGCACTGAACTTTTATAAGGATCAGTCCTGTATGCAAAAAGTTCGGCAGGTGAATGACTCGGTTTCCGGGCTGAGTACAATGCAGGTTTTATTCGGCCGGGGGTACTTTTAGAGCACCAGACTTATTCTTTGTTATCTAGATCAATCCCGCTTTTTCACGCTTGGCGTAATCGCGTATCAAGAAGTAATAGAGCAATACACCAAAGGCATATAATACCGATGTGATTAAAAATATGTTTACGTACGGATATCCCCTGCTGAACATGATCTTTACCATAAAGCCGCTGATCACCCAACTCCCGCTCCATATAGCGGCAGTAAGCGCGCTGGTAATTTCCCTGTTTTTCTCTCCCACATAATTCATCACCAGTTCCGATGTCATAGGACCCGCCATATTCATTAACGGTTGTCGCAATAAATAACATAAAATGGCAATGTAAAGGGCCACACTGTATTGGCTGTAATATTGTGTTGTTGCAAGCGCTACCAACGATATAACAGCTAAGGACTGTGTGGTGGGAATAGCAATTTTATAACCCACAAACTTTTTTATTCTTGGAACCATCATGGCCCCCCAAGCTACCAATATTGCAGCAATTGCGCTGATAATAGAAAAACCGCCTTTATCTAAATGATGCACCTTATCAAAAAACAAGCTGATGAAAGGGATAGTTAAACCTGCACCGGTGGCTATAATAAGTGTGGGGATCAATCCTTTAAAAATAAGAAGCCAATCGTTCTTTATTTTTTTAGGCTTGTTTTTTAAAGTTTGCTTATCGTCTATTTCCTCCTTTAACGTAATTTTTGCCACAAAGTAAATACCTCCAAATCCAAGTAACGAAAAGATGATAAGAATACTTTGCTCGTCAAAAAACACGGGGTTTATTCTGTCTAATACAGCAATTACTATTCCGCTTAAAATACCTGCAAAGCTCCAGGTGCTATAGCTTAGCGCAATACCGGAGGTGTGGTTTTCCTTATTTTCATTTCTTAAAATATAAGGGGTTATTGGAATTTGCATAAACGTAAAAGAAGCACCCCACAATAATAAAGCAATAAATAAAAACAGTGCTAATTTAAAATAGACACAATACACAATTGCCAAACCAAAAAACGGAACAAGGATAGAGGATAACATAAAAAACGGCTTCATGGATCTGCCTTTTATGATATTACCTATAGGGAGGGCTAAGGCAAACACACCTAAAAAACGAAAGGTAATAAATAAGGCAATTTCTTCATCAGTAAAACCTTTCCTACTCATATAAAGCGGTAAAATATTCATGAACGTAGCGTTGACCAGCTGAATAAAAAATTCACCGATAATGACGTTGATAATAAACGACTTTAACTTTTTATAATCTTTAATAAAATCAAACATGGTTATGAATGCAGGATAACAATATCCAGATACGCTTTTATTTTTTCGACGTCGGTTGGTTCAAAAATCTCAAAGTCGCCCTGATTATTAAACCAGGTGAGCTGCCGTTTTGCATAACGCCTCGTATTTTGTTTTATTAAATTAACGGCTTCTTCCAACGTTTGCTTGCCGTCTATAAAATCAAACAACTCTTTGTAACCCACAGTATTTAAGGCGTTCAGATGTTTATATGGATATAAGTGTTTTGCTTCCTCCAATAATCCTTTTGCCATCATCTCATCCACACGCTTATTAATTCGAGTATATAATAGTTCCCGTTCTGTATTGATCAATATATTAATTGAATTAAAAGAGCGTTCTTTTTTTTCTTTTGTCCTCTGCAATGAGTAAGGCTTCCCGGTATGAATGCATACTTCCAGGGCCCGCATAATTCGTTGCGGGTTGTTCAGATCAACCTGCGTATAGTATGTTTCATCTCTTCGCTTTAATTCTTCCTGTAAAAAAATAATTCCTTTTTCGGTATAGTCTTTTATAAGTTTGTTTCTTATCTCGGCCGGAATTTCTTCAAATTCATCTACACCGTTTAATATTGCATTAATGTAAAGTCCCGAACCCCCAACTAATATCAACACCTCATTTGCTTTAAACAAGGTTTCTATACAATCAATAGCATCACGCTCGTATTGCCCTACATTGTAAGCATTGCTAATGCTGAGGGTATCAATAAAATAGTGAGGTACATTCCGCATTTCATCGGGTGTAGGTTTTGCCGTACCAATACTCATTTCTTTGTAAAACTGACGGGAGTCGGCAGAAACAACCGGGCAATCAAAGTGCTTTGCCAGATCTACAGCTAAAGCTGTTTTACCAACAGCAGTAGGTCCGGCAATAACTATGAGGTGTT
>JBBRHI010000234.1:0-5360 GCA_038222995.1 Bacteroidia bacterium
CAGCGATTCTTCTTCACTTAAAATAGCCGCATTGTTTTGTATGATTCCGAAAAATGTATTCATTATTATTTTTTCACCGGTACGAATATACACATTAGCTTCAAGACCTTAAGGTTTTTAAAACCTTAAGGATCTTGACATATAAGATGTGTATATTCGTATAAAATTAGAATTAATTCATTGAATTATTTGGCACATACTTTTTTATCGTTTCATAAGCCCGAAATTGTTACAGGAAATTTTATGGCCGATTCCATGCACGGTAATAATTTTGAAGGCTTGCCTTCGGGCGTTATTAAGGGAATACGGCTGCACCGTAAAATAGATTCATATACGGACTCTCACCCGGTTTATTTAACCAGTAAACACCGCTTCCGTAAAGATTTTGATAAATACAGCGGTGTGCTGATGGATATTATATATGATCATTTCCTGGCGAAAAACTTTGAACGTTATTCCACTATTCCCTTGCAGGATTACGTCAATAACATTTATGAAATTTTAAAAAACAACTTTAATGTTTTACCCGAGAACGCTAAACGTTTTTACGGTTATATGACCGAAAGAAATATTCTTTATCATTACTCGACATTGGAAGGTATTGAAACCGTGCTGACTCATTTGAGCCATCGGATCAGGCATCGGTATGAATTACAAACGGCCATCCCTATCCTTAAAAAGGAGTATGATGAAATTGAAGAAGAGTTCTTTGTGTTTTTTGATGACCTGTCAGCCTTTTGTAAAGCACAACCGGAGATCACTGCGCCTGAGTAGTAATTAACTTACATTCAATACTTTTCTAAAATTGACCTTACCCGAAATACGTATAATTAATCCTGTTTTATTAAGCCTAAATTCGTAAATTTGCCAAAATTTTTACTGATCATATGATTCAAACAGATTTAGCGATTATTGGTGCAGGCCCTGTTGGTTTATTTGCCGTTTTTGAAGCCGGTTTGCTTAAAATGCGCTGTCATTTAGTTGACTATTTACCACAGGCCGGCGGACAATTATCCGAAATATATCCCAAGAAACCGATCTATGATATCCCGGGCTACCCAACGGTGTTGGCGCAGGAATTGGTTGATAATTTAATAAAACAGGCAGAGCCTTTTCATCCCGGGTATACCTTTGGAGAACGTATTGAAACCCTTGAGAAACGAGGTGAAGCCGATTTTTTATTGGTGACCAATATGGGCACTGAAATTCGCGCCAAAGTAATTGTAATTGCCGGCGGACTAGGTTGCTTTGAACCGCGTAAACCTGAAATGGAAGGTTTAGCAAAATTTGAAAATGGAAAAGGTGTAAATTACATGATCCTTGATCCTGAAAAATACCGCGGACAACGTATGGTTATTGCCGGAGGCGGAGACAGTGCTTTAGACTGGGCCATTTTTTTAAGCGAGGTATGTTCTGAATTAACATTGGTGCATAGAAGCGAATCGTTTAGGGGCGCGCCCGACAGCGTAAATAAAGTAATGAAGCTTGCCGAAGAAGGAAAAATTAAACTCGTATTGAATACTAATTTAACAAGCGTTGAGGGTAAGGGAACATTAGAATCGGTTGCTATGATCAACTCTAAAACTCAGGAGAAATCAGTTATTGCTACCGATCATTTAATTCCGTTATTCGGGTTGAGCCCTAAGTTAGGCCCTATTGAAAAATGGAATTTGAATATTGATAAAAATGCCATTGAAGTAAACACCGACGATTATTCTACCAACATACCGGGTGTTTATGCGATCGGCGATATTAATACCTATAAAAATAAATTAAAACTTATTCTTTGCGGTTTTCATGAAGCGGCTTTAATGAGCCACAGTGCTTATAAATACATGAACCCGGGTGTTAAATATACCATGAAGTACACAACCGTTAACGGGGTTAATGAGTTTTAAGATGAACGCTTTATAGTTTACAGGAATACCTGCAATGTGTTTGATAACATTTAGTACAATTGTTTATCTTTATAATTATTAAGACGGGCACATACATTAGAGGTGCGTAGTAACTTAATAAATTAGCGGGGCTTAAATGAAAAACAGTTTTTATTTAATTTTTCTGATCGCAGCAGTAATTTTTAACCAAAGCTTTGGTCAAAGAGAAATACGATTTAAAAGAGGAATAAATTTAAAAGTATCCGCTTTTTTAAATACCTCATGTGATTATGAGCTTCTAATTCCTTACAACAGAGCGGGAAAGCAAGAGGTCATAGAATCGAATTACAGCATTACACCAAAAAATCTTTTGAGGGCTCCGGATAATGAAGTGCTGGCCAAATGGGAACAGCTTAGCTTTTCGGTCTTGGAAAAAGCAAAAATAGAAGTTCGGATGAGGATCAAATTGTACACGTATGATCTTAATACAGCTAAAAAGCACCCTGTCATTGATCATGAAGATCTGGATACATTAAAGTATCTTAAACCGGAAGAGAACTTTCTAGTGAGGTCAAAAAAAATACAGGATATTGCTGATGCGATAAGAGGAGCCGGCAGAGAGGAAATAACCCATCATATCTTTGATTTTACTGTTAACAAATTAAACTATAAAATATTTGCCGACCAGGATCGCAGCGCAAAAAAGGCACTGAATGACGGTGAAGGCGATTGCACCGAGTATTCTGAACTCATGGTAACATTATGCAGGGCTAAAAAAATCCCGGCCAGGATACAAATGGGCATCGTTTTAAAGGCCAATGAAGAAATCAGATATCATAATTGGGTAGAAGTGTTTTTTGATCAATACGGGTGGGTGGCATTTGATCCTACTTGGGCCGATCATCCTAATTCGACCACTACTTTTTATAAGATGCAGAATTGCTATGTTCAGTTAAGCAACCGGCGCTATATAAAAAATATTTATTGCAGTTGCAGCACTTCCGAATATAGTTTCAGCTATAGGTTGGAAGACAGTTATTCAAACTTTGATCCGGACGAAAAAGAAAAAGCTTTATTTAAAAAAATGTACATTCTTTATTCTTCAAAAGAATCCGAAAAAGCACTTGATATTTTAGATACCCTACTCAGCTATAAAACTAACCTAGATGATTATTATAAGTTCAAAGGGGTGATATATGCCAGGCTTGGGGATTTCGATAAAGGAATAGAATACCTGCAGGCCTCCATAAAACATGCAAAAACAAATGACGGAAAGATCCAAAGTTTATATGCTTTCTCAAATTACTTTGCCATTAAAGGAGATAAAGAATACGCTGTTATGTATTTAAAAAAAGCGGTTGAATTGGGATTTAAAGATTACACACACCTCATTGAAGATGAGGATTTTAAAAACATAAAAGACTATCAACCTTTTATAGACCTGGAAAATGAATTGAAAGCATCACTTGAAAAATAGTAATTAAGGAACGTGGCAGAATTTGATTAAACAAACCTGAAAAGAATTTCTTTCATTTCAACCGGATTTTTTATTTTTGTAACCCAATGATAGATATAAAAGTTAACGTACAAAACAACGACTCCACCGTAACAACCCTGGAAGCCCCAACGGATATGGGATTAAGCTTAATGGAGTTTTTAAAAGGCTGTGATTATGATATTTTAGCAACCTGCGGAGGAATGGCTTTATGTGCAACCTGTCACGTGAGTGTGGTTAAAGGATTTGAGCATTTACCTGAAATAACAGATGATGAATATGCTATGTTGGATACCTTACCTAACATAACGGATACTTCAAGGCTTGCCTGCCAATTGAAATTAAATCCCGATATGGATAATATGACGGTAAAAATTATGGGCGACGGAAACTAAGTCTTTCTTTTTTTTATAGTTTTCACTAATATTTTATTATAGACTATATCTTCCCTTACTTTTTTTCTTGATAAAAAAAGTAACAAAAAAATCAATCCGCCAACCGGCGGACAACTTCAATCTTTTCATCGCTCGAAAAGCCTTCGCAATACCTCCTGAAAAATTGTAGTTCGCCCTCTTTCGTCAGAGCAGCCTCACTATTACCAACGTATGATAGACGTATCGTTCTAATAAGATTTTCTTGTTTGTTCGAGTGAAATACTACTTCGCATTTTTACATCAAGAACTGAATGAATTTAATTATTCTTCTAAATATCATTTTTAGCAAAATAAAGGCGACTGCTGCGTGGAGAATATTACAAATCTTTCATCAAGGCTTTATACAGCTCTATCATGCCTTCAATGTCTTTTTTGTGAACTTTTTCATCGGGCGTATGTACAAATTGTTCGGCTGCACCTACAAAGCACCAATCCCAAACGTTTTCGGCCATTTGTAATTCCTTGGCATCACTGCCTCCCGAACCTTCCACTTCTAATTGATGAGCAAGCTTATGTTTTTTAGCGATCTCAATCATCCGGTTAATATAGCTTCTGCGCGGTATTAAACTATCGCGTAAACTGATCACCGGGCCTTTGCCGGGAAATACACCATCGGAGATCCATGAAATATCAGAGATCAACGCTTGCGATACATTATAATTTTCGGCAATGTATTTTTGCAAATACGATACGCTTCCTCCGCCATGTTCTTCCCAGGTGCTGAATACAATGACCCCGTCTTTTAATGTTTCCGCTACCTTTAAAGCGTTATAACACCCCAAACGGTTATCCATATAACAGCATTGCACAAATTCTTTATCTTCTCTCCAGTTCGGTTTAAATACTAATTCTGTTCCCGTATCAAAATGACGTTTGGCTTTATATTCCATGGCATCTCCCACCATATTCAAGGTAGCTTCACATGTTCCTTTGCTGTCGCTTCCCACTAATTCGTATCCTTTTTCCAAACGCGGACCACCGATCTTAACCAATTGTTTTCCGTAACGCACCGTAAACCCAATGCTGTCGGTATGCGCAAATATGGCCGTGCGGGGCTTCCCGAATACCAAGATCACATTATCCTGAAACCCTTTTCCATGAATCACTTTTGGTTTATGTTTCCAGTTTTTGTGTTCCTTTTTAATATAGTCTAACAAAAAGTCTTTCATAGCCACCTCGTTTCCGCTTGGAGAATGAATGGCACACATGGTTTTTAAAAGAGATAAGTCCATAAGAATCAGTTGGAGAAGTAAAGCATTAGTGAATAATAAGTTAATGACTCAAAGAAAGTAAAAATAGTTGAATCTTGCTACAGTTAGCCTTATTTAGATCTAAGACTAAATAATAAAGAAATCTCTAATTAAAAATCTTAAAGTTCAGAATAAATTTCTTTTTCTGAATAAGGGTTCGCCAATCTATAAATAAGAGGGCAAATAACATTAAAAGGCTTCCTGTTAAGCCTGTTATCGATTGCCAGGAAAATAAGTCTGACTTTAACTTGCCTATATTCTCGGAAGCGTATTTACCCATGCTTAACGCAATACTGTCGCTTGT
>JBBRHI010000235.1:0-5360 GCA_038222995.1 Bacteroidia bacterium
TGATACCATTTGGCGTAAACGTCAATGAGTTTAAAAAGAAAGAGGTAAACAGTGTATTTGAAAAAGATGCATTTGTCTTTGGAAGTATTAAACCCTTAGAATCCCTTTATAATACAGACGTTTTGATCCGGTCTTTTTCGGAATTAAAATTAAAATATCCCTCAAAAAAAATAAAATTATTGATTATTGGAGAAGGCTCAAAGTCACACGATTTAAAGCAACTTACGAAAGAACTTAATATTGAGCAGGATGTTTTATTTACGGGACGGGTTCCTTTTTCAAAGATCTCCGACTATTATAATATGTTGAATGTATTAGTAAACATAAGTGATTACGAAAGCTTTGGAGTATCTGTTATAGAGGCTATGGCTTGCGAAAAACCGGTAATTGTAACGAATACGGGAGGATTAAAAGAAATTGTAGAAAATAGTAACTTTGGTTCTTTAGTGGAAGTTGGCAATGTTGAACAAACTACCGGGGAAATGGAAAAATATTTGCTGGATGAGCCACAGGCTCTAAAAGTTGGAAAGCAGGCGAGGGAGAAAGTAATTTTAAAATATAACTGGAACCATAATATCAGGCAGATGATTGACGTGTATCATCAATTAATAAAAAAATAGAATTTTGATCTTAAAACCGATAGAAGATATTGATGTATTTGCAGAAAGAGCGGAACCCTTAATTGGTGTATTCGGAAGCAAGGCATGGCTTTCTATGTATGGAAACAGTCTTTATATGATCGGGATCTATAAAGATGAACATCAGCTAACAGGAGGGTTTTATTACTTAAAAACAAAAAAACTCGGCTTTGATTTTATTAAGCTTCCTCCCTATACGCCTCATTGCGGTTTGTTTTTTTATTCGGAAAGTAAGAACAGGTCTTCCGGGAACAGTTTTTCAAAAGAAATAATGCAGGAAGTTTGCAATTATTTTTCATCATTAAAAAGTGCTTTAACCATTTTGGCATTTCCCTCTAACATTGTAGATCTGCAGGTATTTATCTGGGCAAAATATAAAGTGGTGCCTAATTATACCTACAAAATAAATTTAAAGAATTCATTGGAAGACATTAGATCTAACTTTGATCCTAAGAACCGTAATGCTATTAATAAAGCCATAAAGGAAGAAGTTGAAACCAACTTAAATAGTTTGCCGCAACAAGAGGTCTTTCAATTTTTTAAAGACAATTTAAGTTCTACGGGTGCAAACATTTATGAACCTGTTCTTCAAAAAATAATGTTTGAATTTTCCGTTACAGCCAATTCCTTTCATTTTACGGCAACAAAAAATAAGGAATTAGTGGGAATTGTATTTTGTATTTTTGATAAAAATGTGTGTTATTATTTATTAGGCGGCGTCAATAAAAAGGCAGGGATACAAGGCATAAATAATTTATTGGTTCAGCAAAGTATTGAAAAAGCAAAAGAGTTAGGTTGCGAGGTCTTCGATTTTGAAGGTTCTATGTTGAAAGGCGTAGAAAAATTCTTCAGAAGTTTTGGGCCTGAATTGGTTCCTTACTTTACGGTGAATAAAGCAGTGTTGCCATTAGAACTAGTATTGAAATTTAAAAAACGCGAATTGTTTTAATAAACCGGTGCGAAAATTATTGCGAAATATATTGCCTAAGGCATGGATTGGTCTTTATAAGAACACTAAAAAACAATTAAGATCCAAACAACGTCAATCTCTTTTAAATAATAAACAAATTATTACTGAAGAAGCTATTATTAATGTGCTTCATACAATGGGAATTGAGCCGGGCGATACATTAATGGTGCATTCAAGTTTAAGTAAAATCGGCTATGTTGAAAACGGTGCGGATACCTTAATTAACGCTTTGTTAAAGGTTATCGGGAACGAAGGAACTTTAATGATGCCCTCTTTTCCGGGAGTAGGCTTTAACTATGATTATTTAAAAACTAAACCGGTTTTTGATATACAACAGACGCCTTCAAAAATGGGTGTTGTAACGGAAATTTTCCGAAAACGAAAACATGTGTTAAGAAGTTTGCATCCCACGGATCCTGTTACAGCTTTTGGTAAAAATGCAGAATATTTGGTTAAAGATCATTTCGGTCAACTAACGCCTTACAATGCCAATAGCCCTTTTTACAGGCTTTGCGAACTAAAAGGAAAAATAATAATGATAGGCGTTACCCTTGATAGTTTAACTAATTTACATACTTTGGAAGATGCTGTTGAAAATTTTAAATTCCCGGTGTATCATAATACTATTTTTACAACCACATTGATTAATGAATCCGGAAAGGAATTGACCATGAAGACAAAAGTGCATAATCCCGTATATTCGAAAAAACGCCGGTGTAATGATTTAATGCCGCATTTTGAAAAAGCAGGATTTTTACAACACTTCAAAATAGGATTGGCAAATTGCATAATCATAAACGCCGACGCGATGCACGAGTGGATGACAGATAAGTATAACACAAAAGGAATAACCATGTACACGCCAAACGGCAACTGATACGATGCAAATACACGTTAGTTTTGATTATGAATTGTTTTTCGGTACCTCTTCCGGTAGTGCAAAGAAATGCATTTTAGAGCCTACTCAAAAACTGATGGACATTGCCGCTAAACATAAAGTGCCTTTTATATTTTTTGTTGATGCGGGCTATTTGTTTCAATTAAAAAAATATGAGCACATAGAAATCTGTAAAAAAGATTATGATATGATTGCCCTGCAGTTAAAACAAATAGGATCACTTGGTCACGAGATCGCGCTTCACGTGCATCCGCATTGGGAGGATTGTCGGTTTGAAAATAACCAATGGCTCATTGACACAACACGTTATAAGTTAGCAGATTTTGCTGAACAGGAAATCACAGAAATTGTTTCAAAATACCATAATGTTTTAAAAGATATTATTGGCAAGCCTTGTAAGTCTTACAGAGCAGGAGGTTGGTGTATTCAGCCATTTGAGCCTATTAAGAAAGCATTAGCTGAAAATAATATTTTTATTGACAGTACGGTTTATTATAAGGGGTTTCATGAGTCGGGCGCCCATACGTATGATTTTACAAAAGCGCCTGATCTATCGGAATGGAATTTTGAAAATGATCCCTGCGTTGAAAGTAAAACAGGTAAGTTTAAGGAAATAGCGGTTACGCCCGATCAAATTCCTCCCTTATTTTATTGGAAGCTGTATTTTAAAATGAGATCAAATCCCTTACTATATAAGCCTGTAGGTGATGGTAATTGGCTGGTTGACAGAAAACGCATCTACAAACATTTTTATACAAGCACCAACCACTTTGCCTGTTGTGATGGTTTTTTTGCATCAAGATTAACCTCTGTTTTAAATAATGCAGAGAAACAAAAAAGATCAAGAATGATGGTATTGAGTCATCCAAAATCAATGGCACCTTACTCTTTTAATACTTTAGACGAATTTATTACATTGGCAAAATCTAATGGACACCTATTTAATACGATCACCCGTTAATGAGTACGATAAGGCATATAACGCATAATGATATTGATTTTAAGAAATGGGATCAAACTATTTTGGCATCCAAATTCCCATTGGTTTTTGCACAGTCTTTTTATTTAAGCGCTACTTTTCCGAATTGGGATGCTTTGGTAATCGGTGATTACGAAACTGTTTTTCCTATAACTCAAAAAGAAAAATTTGGTATCCCTTATCTTCATCAGCCTTCATTTACGCCACAGTTAGGGGTGTACGGACAAATAAATGAAACTATTGAAAAACAATTTTACGATTATATTACAAAAAAATATAAATTAATTGAGATCGAATTAAATGCCTCGAACGTTTTACAAACAAAAGATCATTTTCCAAAACTCACGTATATTATAGATTATAAAACCGGTTATAAGCAAAATCAAAATGCAAAACGAAATATAACTAAAGCAGGTGAACATCAGTTGCAATTTGAGCAAATTCCTCAACCGGAAATAATAAATGAATCTCAAAAGTATTTAAATCCGTTCCTGAAATCAGGCTTAAAACTTTCTCCTGGAACCATAGAAGTGTTTGATAGACTATTAAATTCATGTATCAATAACGGGGCGCTTTATTCATTCAGGGTGGTGGATTCGAATAACGCGTTACAGGCAATAGCTCATTTTATAAGTAACGGAAAACATACGGTTTATTTAAAAGGAATAAACTTCGACAAAGCAGAAAGCCTGGGAAGCATGCATTTGCTAAACAGTTCAGCCATTCAATTCTTTGAACCAAAAACGGATATTTTTGATTTTGGAGGCGGTACAAAAGAAAGTCTGGCAAATTTTTATAAAGGTTTTGGCGCAGTGCCTTTGCAATACAGTTCTTTTAAATTTAACCGTTTGCCTTGGTTAATTAAAGCTTTAAAAAACATATCATAAATAAAGGTAATTTAAAACAATGAAAGCTATTGTTTCTCACGATATAGACCATTTAACCCTTTCAGAGCATTATCTGAAAGATTTAATTGTTCCTAAAGTTTTTGTGAGAAGTCAGATCGAACTACTTTCCGGGAAAATTTCGTTAAATGAATTTTTTAATAGGGTAGGCGATATTTTTAAAAATCAATGGCAACATTTAGAAGATCTTCAATTGTTTAACAAGCAATATAATGTACCGGCTACTTATTTTATTGGGGTAAGTAAAGGAGAAGGTTTATCGTATTCCAAATCACAATCAGCCTATTGGATCCATAAGTTGTTAGAACTGGGTTGCGATGTCGGTTCACACAGTATTGAATTTGAATCCTTTGATAAAATTAATATGGAATATAATACATTTGAAGAGCTTTCTAAACTAAAAATATTTGGAACGCGGATGCATTATATCAGAACGAATGAGCATACGTATTCAAATATGGCCAAGGCCGGGTATGCTTTTGACAGCAGTGAAATGGATTATAAAGCGCCTTATAAAATAGACACTATGTGGGAATTTCCTTTCCAAATTATGGATACCTATATCATAGAAAAGCCGAAGCAGTGGCAAAGTAAAAATTTTTCTCAAAGCTGCGATGCAACCAAACGTATTATTGATAAAACAAATGATCTGAATTTGCCTTATTTGGGAATTGATTTTCATGACCGTTATTTTTCGGGAAGTCATAAAACGTGGAAAGATTGGTATATGTGGCTTATAGAGTACCTGGCAACTCATAAAATTGAATTTGTAAATTTTGAAACCGCTATCAAAGAGTTAGAAAAATAAATTGGAAACCGTATCTATAGTCATTCCTTGTTTAAACGAGAAAGAGTACATTCTTAAATGCTTGTCTTCCATTGCTTTTCAATCATACCCCGCAGATCACATAACTACCTTTGTGTGCGACGGTATGAGCAACGACAGTACGCAAAAGCTTATTAAAGAGTT
>JBBRHI010000236.1:0-5342 GCA_038222995.1 Bacteroidia bacterium
GCATCCGCCTCCAGTTCATTATTATAAAAATACGAATTACTGAACTCCATAATGCGTTGGTGCATCCGGTACTGCCTGGTCAATAACGTAGACACGTTTTCATAGCCCGTTAAACGATCCAGCATGGTTTTATCCAAGCCTTCTTTTTTAGCTTGTATACTTTTAACAACGGGAGGCAACTGAAAATGATCCCCGCTAAAAATAGCCCTCCTGCATTTCAATAATGGCAACCACGAAATAGCTTCCAACGCCTGCGAAGCCTCATCAAAAAATAAGGTGTTAAATGTTTTCTTTGCTAAGGCTCTGTGCGTGGATGCCACGGGCGTACAACAAATTACCTGGGCATGTTCAAACAAAGAGTTCACAATATAATCTTCCAGCAAACGCGATTCCTTAATACAATTCTTCGCCTCCGTATAATACAAAGTACGCTGTTTGGCATCCTCTTTCCCGAACGCGCGTTTAAATTTACCCGCCATCCTAAAGTACTCTTCCGCGTTACGGCGAAGGTTCTTTATATCCTTATAATTGGCATGGTTCTGTACTTGCCCGTCTATCGTAGTTTTTAAGAGCTCCTCCGAAACCCTTGCCGGGTGCCCTACCCGTAAAACATTGATCCCCTGCTCTATTAACTTTTCCGTAATTAAATCAACTGCCGTATTGGTGGGCGCACATACTAATAGTTGTTTTTCACTTTGCAATACCAGGCGTATGGCTTGCACAATGGTGGTGGTCTTTCCGGTGCCCGGGGGCCCGTGTACCACCGCAATATCATTGGTAGATAAAATATGTCTGACAGCTCTGTTCTGCGATAAATTTAACTGCGGGATCAAAACAGAATCATCGGTCTTTTCAAACGTAGGAACCTCGTTACCTTCTATAATTTCTCTCAGTTCCGCTATCCGGTTGCCCCTCGCGTTAATTACTTCATCCAATGCCTTTTGCATCTCCGTATAACTGTTATCATCAAACTGCATGTTAATGCCCAGCTTGCCGTCGTAAGCCCAATCCGGGAGCTCATCCGTATGCATAATGATCTTTAATTTATTCTTCCCGGATTGCTTGATCGTACCGGTGATCTCCTGTACTTCATCCGGGTTTTTATTGGAAAATAAGCTGATATTTTTCCCGGTGCTTAACCGGTGAGGCGTATCGGTATTGTTAGTGCGCTCTACTTCCAAATGCACGTAATCGGCATACCCGATCTCATTCGATAAAATTTGAATAGGATACCAGGTAGCGCCGTTCTTTTTACGCTGCTCTATACTTGCTCTTAAAAACTGTTCCTTATATTGATAGAAGTCTTCTTCCCGTTCAATGGTCAATAACTCCTTAAGATGCGTTAATCTGTCTTTACTGTTGCTCATTTTACTGTTTTTCATACAGATTATAAGTTGATTTCAAATGATTGAATAGTATACATTATATTACTATAGACAAACTTAAATTCAGGAATCCTAATGACGCCGTGTTCTACAATTTTAAGATCGTACCCAAAAGTGTATTCCATTTTTAAATCCGTTACACCATCTTTCATTGAAGTAGACGAATTACTATTTGTATGAGTAGCTTTGGATAAATTATGTTTTGTATATAATTCTTTTGCTTTCTCCCGGTCTTCTTTCTTTTTTATGAGATCAATTATGTTCTCAATATAATCCGGTATTTTAAGGTAAAGTTTGACCTTTCCCGTTTTATAAAACTCATTTACAATAACCTGATCAAGATCAGAAAAAGAAGGCCCGGTGCGTAACTGCGTGCCGGGAAAAAATTTCTGAAATATATTCTTACACGTATCACACTTTTGTTCAGAATACTCAAAAGAACATGTTATAATTAGTTCGTTGTAAGACTTAAATTTTTCGATTTTATATTTTGCAGTTAGTAAAGTATCCGTCGAATAACATTTTCCGGTTACCACTAAAACAACTAATAATGCATATAAACATTTCATCATCTATTTATTTTTTTAATTCAAATTGATACACCTGCCTGCCAAGCTCCGCCAAAAAAGGCAAAGCCACTGTGCCGTATTCATACTTTCCGTCATTGATGATCTCATCTTCATTGGCATAGATCACGGCACTCAACATAAATTCTACATGCTCTTTTTCATTATGTATATAGGCGCAATCCACCATAAACCCGTACGATTGCCCTACTATATTCGTGATTTTAAGATTAGTATCTGTGATAACTGCTTTACTGTCGCCGTATATAAAGTACTTTTTATAACTGTCGTAAAACGATTTATGATAAGTAGGGTGTGTGCTTTCCCTTGGCAGCAGTGTTAAATACTGTAACAAAAATGCCCGGTCACTTTTAGTGATATGGTATTGTTGATTCGTAGGGTAAAACTCGTTAAATACCAAACGCTGCAACAAACTATGTATATTTTGCAAAGAAATATAATTCATCGCCGTAAAATCTTTGGGCTCATTTACCTTTTTGTTCTGCGCATTATAATAAGCCTTACCCACTTTAAAGGTTCCTATGGTGTTTGCATAAGCTCTTGAAGGGCTTGCCTGCTTTTGGCGATACACTAACTTAAGATCGGCATCATAAAAAGAAACAGGATTAGTTATTAAATTATCTTGTCCTTTACAACCGCCGTCGAAGCGATGCACAATGCGCATATGCTTATAACCCAATTCACTTAACCGGGTATGTAAATAATCTACGCCTAAAAACTCATACGCCCTGCCATAAGCAAAATTATCACTCACTAAAAACATGCGTTTAATATACTGCGCCATACTCGGGTAACCTGTAACCGAAGTGGTATCGGTTTTCACGGAGTGCTGGCAGGCATTGGCGCTGTCCGTAAACATAATGGTTTCCTTATCAAGCTTCAAGTCATTTAGCTTTTCCAATGCAATAATCGAACAGGGAAGCTTCACCAAACTTGCACAATAAAAATAATTCGTGGAATCAACACGGTACACATAATTTTTAAAAGAAGGCTTTCCTGAAGCGTCTCTTTTAATTTGTGTATAAAGTATTTGCAAACGGTATTTTTTAGGATTATTACCGACTAATTTCAAAATAGCTTTCTTATTCAAAATAGAATCAAACGAAAAAACCGCTTGCGAATCAACAACCTTAAAATTCATGATCAATGCAATGGTTACAATTGATCTAAACAAAAAGATATGTGAACCGGTTTTCAAAAAGAGTTTATAAAGCCTGACAAATATAGCTATTATAAGTTTCTATAATAAATAGTTTAGTATCTTTATAAGAGTAATGAAGGTCTCGCTTTATTCTCCAATACCACTCACATGACCGTTAAAAATCCTTTCAAAAAAGGAAGCAAGCTATACAGTATCTCACATTTAAAATGTCCTAAATGCCAAGAAGGGAATTTATTTACTTATAAGAACGCGTACAACTTATCTAAATTAGATAAAATGCCTTTAAAATGCCCGGTATGCGGTGAAGACCTTTACAGGGAAACCGGTTTCTATTACGGCGCCATGATGATAAGCCACGCTACCACAACGGTGATTGCCGTACTTGTACATTTAACCGTCTTTCATTTTTACGGTTGGGAAATTGCCCCGAATATTGTGTCTCTTCTTATCATCCTAATCGGTTTATTTCCGCTTATTTTCAGAACCTCCAGGGCAATTTGGATCAATTTCTTTGTAACCTATGATCCCGCTTTTATCAGGGTTAATTAATGTTCAACCATTTTTATAAAACTATTTTTGCTTGGTAGCGATGAGTAAATTACTGTTCTTATCTTTAAAATTATAACCTATTCCAAATCCGATTTCTTTGGCGCCTTGTTTTTTGTATAACGAATCTAAATCTTTTTGATAGAACTCTTTAAACATATGGATGGGTTTTAAGTATTGACCGTACAAGGTGTAATTCCATTTATGATCGTTGTCCGTAAAATAATGAAGCGAAATGCCGCTGTCATCCTGTATCACCTGCTCGCTCTGTTCTAAAATAACATTCCTGATAATAGAAAAGTAATTTTTGTGCATTAAATAAGAAGCCCCTTTCAAATAGGTATTGATTGTTCCCATGTTTTTAAGATAGTTTACAAAATTCGTATTATGCTTCAATCCGCCGTCGGCGGCATTCAATGAAAAATAATATAACGATTTCGGCTTATTGCTTATATCCGTAAATTTAATTTCAAGGCCTCGGGTATTGGTTCTTAATTTCTTTAGTGAGGCAAACGACGTTTCATAAACCACACTCCCCGTACTGTCAACCGTTACAGGCTTTACCGAGCACAATTGATTTCCCGTACGTTTTAAAAATAAGATCAGTAAATGCAGAGTCCCGTCTACCTCCATGTTTTTCAGATCATTCTTCATACTCTGTGTTCTGAAAAAACTGAATTTTAAAATAGCATTTAAAGAGGTATTTACTTTGGCAAAATACATATCCAATGAATCTTTATTTTCCGCTCTAAATTGTGGAAGGCTTCCTACAGGCTCCAATCCAACCATTACATACGTATCGGCATCCGGGAAAAACGTTTGAGCGTATAAAATATCAGGTCCTGAAAAAGGATAAAATAAAGTAGAAGGCGTTTTTACAACCTGTGATAATTCATTCTCTCTAAAAGTTCTTAAATTAGTTAAACGTGTTGAATCAAACTTCATCCAACGCTTATCAAAATTCCGGCTAAAAGCTTTAAAGTCTGAAGAAGATTGAATATCTGCGTAAACCGAATTACTGTCGGTAAGGCCGGACATCAGGTCTGCAATGGCGTTCAGTGAATCATTGCTGCAGGCAATTAACGGCTCCGGTTTTTTAACGGAATCATTTGTCATTTCTTTTACCACCTTTTTAACTTTAGCGGTATCAATTTTCAACTCACCCGTTTTTTCTTCCGGTGTTGAACAAGCCGCCAATACTATCGACAGCAGTATGATAAATTTTATATTTCCTGACATTTTTGGTTTTCTTTTTTTACTAATACTAATTTTCCTATAAGATAAATAAAACCGCCTATCGCTACATTAAGCAGTCCTAGCAATGATTCCAGTGGTTTTTGTTCAAATACCCTGAATAAAATATACCCGTTTAATGCTAAAAATATAAGGGGAGTTACAGGGTAACCCCATGTTTTATATTCGGGTGACGATAAATTTTTTGCTCTTAAAATAAAGACACTGAACACCGTTAAAAATGTAAAAATACTTAAGCTGAAACCCACAAACGTTAATACCTGTTCAAACCTTGCGCTCATTATTAAAATAACCGTAATGCACGATTGTACAATCACAGCTACATACGGCACATTGTTTTTATTTGTTTTTGAAAGAAAATTGAGCATTTGCAGATCTTCTCCCATTGATTTAATAATGCGCGGCCCT
>JBBRHI010000237.1:0-5334 GCA_038222995.1 Bacteroidia bacterium
GTTAAAGCAGAAAAATTTCCCGGCTACCCCGATTACCCAGCTAAGGATGATATTTATAACAGGGCTAAAGAAGAAAAAGACCTGGATCCCGAGGATACTTCTAAAATTAAATTTCCGAATGAAAAAGAGGAAGGGCCAAACGAGAAGGATTTTGGTAATGTAGTAACGGGAAGCGATCTTGACATACCGGGCTCTGAATTGGACGATCAACAAGAAAACATAGGCAGTGAAGACGAGGAAAATAATTATTACAGCCTTGGCGGAGATGCTCAGAATGGCCTTGAAGAAGACAAGGGATAATAAAACAAATTAAACGGAATGAAAAATACAATAATACGATTTGCTTTTTTTTGCTCGTTTGCCGGATGTATTTTCAGTGCTTGTAATTTTTCATCCGACAACTTAATCGTTTCTGAATCTGATTATTCTGCAAAAATTATTGGTACTTGGGAGGGAACGGTTGGCGATTTGAAAGAAGTAATGGTAATTAAGTCGGATTGCACTTTTGTTTGTCGTGTTCGGCCCCTGGGTTTCATAGCTAATACGCTTTCTCAATCCCTACCAGGAACGATCTATGGAAAGTGGTTACTTAAAGGTGCAAAAATTGATATGGAAATTACAGGTGAAAAAAATGAGCGCGTTGAGAATAGTCTTACATCAAGTTTAATTGTTGGATTCAGGGAAAATAGTCTTATTTTAAAATCCAGCGGCGGTGATAGCACTGTTTTTAACCGAATGTCAAACTAAATGGAGGCCACTTCGAAAACACAGGCTTAAGTAAAAGAGTTCCTTGAACCAATGACAGCAGTCAAAATTCTCGTGTTACAAATGTAAAGCCGATTAAAAAAGAAACTGTTTAAAATTTCGGGTACTTTATTATTCAGATGTCTTGCCGTCAAATTCCTCTTCTTTCTCCTCAGCCTCTTTTTTCGTAATACGAATTGTACCGTCTTTGTGATGTGCGGGAGAATAAATGGTATACATATTTAATGTATTTGAATTGCTTGTGTTTATTACATTATGTTTGGCGCCAGCTGGAACTACAATAGCGTCACCATCTTTTACTATATATTCCTGGTCGTCGATTATCACTTTTCCATTGCCCCTTTCTATACGAAAGAATTGATCATTATCAGGGTGAGTTTCTAATCCAATTTCTTCCATTGGGATTAAACACATCAATACTAGTTGACTATGTGATGTAGTGTATAATACTTTGCGAAAATTAGTATTTTGAACTGCTGCACTTTCAATTGAAATTTTATATCCTTTCATTTCTTTATTTTTTGATCAAAGATTAATAGTGTTATTGCATTTAAATTTCTCTGTTGAAATAACAATTACAAAATAATATTAAATGCCTCTTGTAATTTTTAAAATTATAAATGCTTTTCTGCTTGTGAATCTTAAATTTTCGTAGGAAATAAATAAAGGCACCAATTATTTTGATGCCTTTATCTATATGCTGAAAAATTTGAAAAAATCAGCCTTTTGTTGCATGAGTTTTAACATCCTCTTTTTGAGCTTCACTAGCTAATGCTAAGTGACCTTGCGCTTTAACAGTGCTTGCTGCTGCCTTGTCGTGGTTATCAGCTTCATGATGTTTTGCTGCTTCTTGATGATGTTTTGCCGCTGTTTCTAAATGCGTAGCGATCTTTTTGTGATTTTCAATATTTTTTTGGTTGTCGATTGGAGAAATAATTTTTTTCTCTTCTTTCTGTGGAGTTGTTGTAGTAGCCATTTTATTAATTTTTAGGTTGTAACGTTATTATTACTCTACAAAATTATATACAAAGTAGTTTGGAATGTTATGCAGAAGTGAAAAAAATTTACATAATTCACACTTTGGCAAAAATAAATAGTGAATAATAAACTAAGCAACATAGAACTTTCATACGAAGTGATTTTAACAATACAGTACTAAATCTTTGAAGAGTTTGAATGGGAAAATTGAATAATTTATATTGCTGACGTCATATGGTGACGACGAGTTTGGATGAGAGAAAAGAGAGAAATCGAGCAAAAATTAACGCTGCCATATTTTAGCCAGAAGTTAAATTTTATTTTATAAATAATGGAGTAATTTGAGTTTGTGGTACTTTTTAATAATTAGCCGATTAGAAAGTAAGGTTGTAATCGCCACTAAATTATTATTTGCTGGCAAAGAAAAAGAATATTACAACGCTATTAAAAATGTAAAATCCACAAAAGAGCCGTCATCATTTCACGCACTTTAAACTGTTTAGTTTAAAGTGTTATGACAAAGTAACCCCTGCAACCAAAAATAAAACGGCTGCAATACCTGCTGCTATAAAATTATAGTGGTTTGCATATTTTAAATATGCTGAGTGATTAGCCTTGGCAATATTTGATGCCATATTTGTCATTCCTGCAACCGGCGAAGTAACATCTCCAAATGTTCCTCCTGTAATTATTGCTGCGGCGCAAAGGGGAATACTTGCATGAGAGCCAACCGCAAGAGATATGGCAATTGGCATGAGTAGAGAAGCGGCCCCCCACCCTGAACCAATAAAATAAGTAACAGCTGATGATAGGATGAAAAGTGAACCGGCAACACTCCATGCAGGCATTGAATTACCTATGCTTTGATGGATAAATTCATTCAAACCGAGTGCTTGTGAAATGGAGGCCAAAGGCCATGCTAAGGCTAGAATGATAAGGGTTGTCATTATTTTATTTCCACCCGAAATAACGTCTGACGTCATTTCTTTAAGGCTGTATTTTTGAAAGAAATAAAGTGTGGCAGATATGGCAGTTGCAATAAACAGCGCTACTAACATGGCTCTGTTCGGGTCAGTATTTGTTATAGCCTCTATGAAGGTTCTGTTTTCCGGTTTATCTTTCCCAAGAAACCAAAAGAAAAAGATACTCAAAGTAATGACACTCATTAAGGGAACGATAAGATTAATAACCCTTGGTTTTATAGCAGGTTCTGTATTTTCCATGCTCCTCTGCATTCCGTTCATCTCTTTTTTAGCAGGTTGCTCAACCTGAACTTTTGCCGGCTTCTTGAGTTGGTAAAAGATGGAAAGAAAAGTGATTATAATTAATACAATACTGAAAAACTCTAAAGGAATAGCTTTTAACCATATGGCATAAGCTGAATTCTTTCCTGCAATGCCTGCCGCTTTTAAACCCATGCCGATATTAGCGATATTAAATCCAATAAAAGTTGTTGCGATCGGAATAAGTTCTACGACCGGACTTGCAGTGTTATTAAGCATAAAAGCAAGTCGTTCCTTCGCTATCTTATTCTTTTCTGCAAGTGAGCCGATAATGGAACCTGCGCCCACAACCCTAAAACCACAATCAATAAAAGTGACCGGTATCAAAGCCCATAACAGGAAGAAAACACCTTTTTCACTTTTTACATGTTTCTCTGCTATATCAGAAAATGCTTTTATACCACCCGATTTTCTTATCATGGCCATCAAACCACTAAACAAATATAAAAATAGAAGTACCTGTAGGCTTCCACCATTAGTTAATGTTTTTACAATATGGTCAATCGCAGTTTCAAAACCACCTGTAAGAGTTGGGGTAAGAAAATAACCTCCCGCTAATAACCCGATTAAAAGCGATGGAATGATTTTCTTAGACCAAACTGCAATTGCAATAGTGATAACAGGAGGAAGAATTGAAAGCCAGATGTTTTGCATTGCTTAGATTTTTCATATGCATCTTTTTTTAAAATACAATGTGTAAAATTATTACCGTTATTTTTTATTTAACTCAACTTAAGTAATTTCGATTCTCTTTTATTTCATGGCCATACTTATAAATGTAAAGTATTGTATGTTAGGCGTCTCATTCATATTTAGAAAAATGATCATATCTGCTTTTTTACTTAGAATGTCCATTTACAAGATCGATGCAGATCTTGTTTAAAAGCTTGCAGTTGTTAATATAGTTTCGCCGGGGTATTGCACATTCCCTGCATTCTCAGCAGTTATAAATACCTTATTGGGCTTATAAGGAGATACTGTTTCGAGCGATGCGCTGAGATTTGAAGTTTGAATTTGTCCGATATTTTGCGCGTTACCGTTAACACCGGTTACCCACACAACATAAGTTGATTTTGCCGGAGTTAACCTGGTGGATTCTGCAAGATCTGAGACGTGAATAGTTAAAACATAATTTTTGTTTTTATCTGTTTTCACAGTCACATAACCTCTTGCAGCGGGTACTACGGTTGATGTTAGAAAATTGATTTTGGTTTCGCAAGAAACGAACAGCACTGTAAAAAATAAAAGTGCAGAAGCAGTCATTAGATTTTTTAAACCGGTTTTAAATTTTAGTATTTTCATAATAGATAATTTATTATTGTTTTTATTTTGGATTTTTCATCAATGTTATGCTCGTCTGAATAGCTGCTATAAACGCGCCTTATGAACTCGCTAATTTTCAATGTATCCGTTTGTTTAAAATCCAACCGATGCCTGAAGCATAAAGCCATTAAACTTTCCACCGGAGCGTATATCGGTGGCGGCAAAGTTTTTATACTCCTGGTTTACGTATTCTGCTTTCATCATGATGTTTTTTGTGATAAAACATCCTACGGATCCAACCATTCGGTTGATGGTTACGTCACTTGTTGCTCCCGGCAACCTTGATACCACAGTATTGTAGCGCGCGCCTATCCAAAAGTTCTCCTTGTTACGTGGAAACCTATAAATGAGGTCGGCCGCATATTGTGTGGTGGTGCGTAAGTTCTTTTCTGTAATAACCCTTCCCTGTGCCATTTCGTAAGTGCCGAAAAACTCAAGGCCCATAAATTTAACAAAAGGGTTGATCATAAATGTTGTAACCTGCTGGCTGAAAGCAGGGTTATACCGACCTGAGAAAGGATTATCGCCGGAAGTAGCCAAAGTATTTTCCATTACATAAAAATAATTAGAGCCTGTTCTGTCGCCATTAAATAAAGAATTGCTTGCAGCGCTTTTTACTGCATAGATAGAACCCATAAGTCTAAGCCGTAATTTTTCAGTTACCTGCTTATCGTATCCGATTTTACCATGAAAAGCCGGTGGATATTTATTTAATTTCCCTGTTGCAGAATCAATTTTTGTCGGTGTTAAAACCGTCGGGTTCAACTGGCCATTGGTAATACCCGCCATGGCAATAAACCCATTCTTCGGATGGAAGTACACTTCTCCCCCAATTTCTGTAGCAAATTCATCCATAATATAATTTTCTACAAACGGATTGTACATAGCGTTGCCACCATCGCTTCTCCTGTAATGCTGATCCCCATAATCTATTTCGTAATCACCGGCTTTAATCGTTACGCTTTCCATAATTTTATTGATCACA
>JBBRHI010000238.1:0-5272 GCA_038222995.1 Bacteroidia bacterium
ACTCATGATCGGTTTTTTATATACATCAACCGGCTTTACAACATTGGCCGTACACCCGTTACTTGAAGTAACCGTTAATGTAACGTTGTAGGTTGCAGGAGTAGCATAATTATGACTAACGGTTGAGGCAGTGCCGGTAGATGTTGCATTATCACCGTAAGCCCATGCATAGTTAGTATTTGTTCCAACGGCAATTGTGCTCACACTTCCGTCAAACGTATTAGGTTGTGCATTAATACAGTTATTAACGAAGGTAAAATCAGGTACCGGTGCCGGGTTAACATATACTGTTAATGTAGAAGTACTGTTAGAACAGGTTAGGCCGGCCACAGGGGTTGTAGACACAGTATAGCTTACCAGATTTGTACCGTAAGCAGGGAATATATAATTAGCAGTTGATACGTTTGTTGCATCCACTGTACCGTTACTTAAAAAATCCCAAAGGTATCCGTTAACCGGATTGCCGTTTCCGTTGCTGGCATCCGTTAATTGTGTCGAACTTCCTAAACATACAATGTTAGATGTAAAAGAAGCGGTTGGAATAGAATATACATTCACCGGTTTCACAATATAGTCTGTACAGCCATTAGTGGTTGTTGCCGTTAAAGTTACATTATAGATCGCGTTACCGTTAGCACCCAAAGTATAACTGTGAATAGGATTTACGGCAGCGGAATTTGCTGAACCGTCTGCAAAAGCCCATGTATAGGCAGGAGTTCCGCCAATATTAGCATTTGCAGTAACATTGGTTAAATTAGTAAAAGTAGTTGCTGTGCCGTAACATACGTTGTTTGGTGAAAAATCAGGAGCTGAGTGACCCCAAACATTAACCGGCAATGTAAAAGTATTTGTACACCCGTTTGAAGTAGCAACCTGTAGAGAGGTTGTATACGTACCGGAAGCAGGAAAAACAAAAGTTGGATTTTGAGTAGTATTATCTACCGAACCGTTATTGGTATAATCCCAATTCCATGTGTTAACAGTACCTGTGCCCGCAGTTGACAGATCAGTGAACGCGGTTGCCGTTGCCTGGCAAACTGAAGTAGTGCTAAAATTAGAAACAGGGGAAGGATAAACAGACACTGTTTTTGTGATAGTAGCCGTACAGGTAGTATTGGCAGTTATCGTTAACGTAATGGTTTGTACCCCGCTTGAGCTGTAACTAAGGCTTGGAGGGTTTTGAATACTGCTTGAGGTAGGATTGGAACCCGCGCCAAATGCCCAGTTATAGATGCTGATATTGGCAGGTGCCGCAACACTTGATGTATTGTTTAATAAAATGTTTGCATTTACACACGCATTTACCGGTGCAAAGGTTGCGGTAGGCAAGGCATTAACTGTTACCGAAATACTGCCGGTATTAATGCAACCATTGTTACTTGTTGCTTTTAAAGAAACAGTATAAGTACCTGCTGTCGCATAATTATTAGTGGGTGACTGCGTGGTATTATCTGTTGTTCCGTTAGTATCAAAATCCCAGGCCCAACCGGTTATTGTAGCCGTTGGTGTAATAGTAGATGTATTGTTAAAGGTTACAGGCGTATTAAAACAAACAGGGCCGGCCGTAAATGTAATAACAGGATTAGGAAAAATGACAATGGTCTTAGTGATCGAATCTTTACACAAGCCGGCATCTGTTACCACCAATTTTACGGGAAACGAACCTGAAGTTCCATAGGTATGAGAAGAAGTGGCCCCGCTGCCGTTTGCCGTAAGGTCTCCCCAGTTCCATACTTGTGAAACAATACCGGCAACAGGTGTGCTGGTGCTCGTAAAGTTTGATGCCGTTGTTAAACAGCCGTTCGCTAAATTAAAATTAGCAACAGGTTTAGGCGTCACATTAATTGTTTTTGTAATACTGTCTGTACAACCGTTGTTGATTTTTAACTTAACCGTTTTTGTACCCGAAGTTGCAAACGTGTGGGTTTCAGAAGCATTTGTTCCCACAGGGGTTACATCACCCCACGTCCACGTATATCCAGTAATTACAGGGCCTCCATTTTGAGAAGAGGTACTTGTAAAGGGCACCGAAAAAGTTGTTTGGCAAGGAGTTGTTGTAAAGCTGAAATTTGCAATTGGAGACGGGATAATAGAAAAATTAGAATATAATACAGGCGAGCTGCAGCTTGATCCCGCCAAACCTAAAGTAACAGAATAAGTTCCTGAAGTTCCCGCATTTATACATTGTGAAGTTTGACCTGTTGCTCCAGGACCTGTCCATGAATAAGACGAAAATCCCGGGGGGGCACATAACGTATTTGTACCGGTGGCACAAATAAAGTTATTGGTTTGACCTACGGGAATATCGGTGCCATTTAAATTTAAGGTCATCGGTTGGCAAGAAGCGTCAACATACGCCCATCCTGCATGACCACCCTGTGCACAATCACTCGCTATAAATTCAATCGTAACACATTGCCCTATATAAGCGGATAAATCAAACGAACGGGTAGTCCAGTTTTTCCATTTATAAGCCCCCGCAGATACAAATGTAGGATCTCCGCCGCCACAAGAGCTACTGCTGTTAACTACATTATAGTTACCACAGGGTATAGGGTTATTACTGCAATCGGTAAAGGAAATATTAAAATAAGGCTGATCTACACAACTGTGTCCGGCATCTTCCAAAACTACTGCAAACTTATAAATAAATACAGAGCTTGCTGCTGTAACATTAAAAGATTGTTTGGCGCTTACTACTACACCTCCTGTGGTTGAGCCGTCGCCTATCTTTAAGGAGAAGCTCCCACCGCCGGGAGGAACCATTTGAAGAGCCCCAATTGTAGGATCAGTACCGGCACCAACAACGCTAAATCTCGTGCTTGCGGTGGGGCAGCAACCGGCTTGAGTTACAGAGTTAGTATTATACCCTTCCGTCATAGTCCAGCCTGAGGCGGTGCCTGTTTCAAAATCAACATTTGTACATGGCGCTTGAACAGTAGGATTACCGGGCCTGTTACTGCTTACCCCATATTTTGTATTAATATATTTTCTTTTGCGATAAGACACTTGCATTTTTTGTTCCCATATAGGAGCACCGCCTAGTCTTGCTTGGTTCCATGCTTCTTCTTCATTAAAGCCGGAGAGAGAGTCTGTGTTAAAGATATGTTGGATTGAATTTAACTTCGTTTGTATCAGAGTTAATTCTTCATCATGTGTAATTTGAGAAAAACAATTTACCGAACATAAAAACAAAACAGTAGTGAGATATAAAATAGTTTTCATAGTAGTAGTTTTAGCATTACAATAATATATAAAATTTAGCCAATTTTCAAACTCTACACTAAAGATAATGTTATCTTAAATAACCGAAAATCGGCTTTCGCCAAAAAAATTCTGTAGGAAAATTGAATTCCCCACAAATACCGTTCTTCTACCAAATTAAATTTTCGTTCTATAAACCGGAAAATACTTTCTTCCAAACCGAAAAAGAAAAAAGTCGTAATATAAAACCGGGGCTTCTTAAAACTAACAGATCAAAGTCGCGGCTTAACTTATCCATACTTATAAAATCAGAATGATTTCGGATTTCATGAATGATATTCAGCTTGTGAGAGAGGAGCCATTTTGTTAAAGGCGTTTCAAACCCCACTTTATCTCTCCTGTTAAATATAGTGGCCGGAACATACTTTTTAGCGGCTTCTCTTAATAAGTACTTTGAAATTCCTTGTTGAATTTTTAACGCTCCCTTAACTGAAAATACAAAATCTACTAATTCTAAATCGTCTGCAAACGGCACCCTGCTTTCAATGCCGAAAGCCATACTGCATCGGTCTTCACACTTTAAAAAAGATTTTAACCTGCCTGTATAATCTTTTTTCAGTTCTTCATTTAAATTAGAAGAAAAAGGAATATGTTCCGCCCGGCCGTAATGTTTTTCAGGATCTTTAAAATAAGGGGAGTAGTTATGGCTTAAATTCAAAATGTCTTTTAAGCCCTGTTTAAAATATAATTGATAAGGGCTAACAATAGTTTGCTTCGATTCATTTATATACTTAAATCTGTTTATTAAAGAGCTTTCTCTCCATAATGCCAGGTAATGATGGGCGTAGCCGCCGAATAACTCATCGGCTCCTTGCCCGTCCAGCAACACTTTAATGTTATTTTGAGATGCCAACTGCATAACTCTGTGCTGCGAATAGGTGCTTGAACTCCATACGGGAAGATCCTGGTAATAATTTAAGTCATCAATATCTCTAAAAAACTCATTGCCTGTAGGGCTAACCGTTTTCCAGTTCCCCTCCACAAAATCAACCACTTCTTTAGCATATTTGGTTTCATCAAACGTCTCTCCTTTAAACACTGCCGTAAACAATTTCATATGTTTACCCGGTTGTAACTGTTTTACTATTCCGGCAATGATAGAACTGTCCAAGCCTCCGCTTAAACAAGAGCCTACCTCTACATCGCTTCGTAAACGAAGCTTTATGGCATTCACTAATTTCTTTTCAATTTTATGAATGATTTCCGATTGTGATAAATTAATATAATTACCGACCGGTATAGAATAATATTTTTTCATATCAATATGATGTGTATTCAAATCATATATCATATAATGTGAAGGCTTTAACTCTTTAATACCTTCAAAAAGACTTTCTTCTTCATTTTCTAAATTAGCATTTACAATAAAATTAAACTGCTGTGCTTCATTTATTTTAAAAGGAATTAATTTCGATTTTATGAACGCTTTCTGCTCACTTGCAAAAGCAAAGGTTACGGCGTTATCCATATAATAAAACGGCTTTACCCCTACCCTGTCGCGCGCGCAGAACAGCCGGTATTTTTTTTTATCAAAAAGACTAAACGCAAACATCCCGTTAAATTTTTGCAGGCAATTTACATCCCATTCTTTATATGCCGCAATAATTACCTCTGTATCAGAATCTGTAACAAATCGATGTCCTTTCTGTTTCAGTTCTTCTCTAAGCTCAATATAATTATAAACTTCGCCGTTAAACGTGATCCAATAATCACCGGAAGTATCACACATAGGTTGATGACCGGCTTCCGACAAATCAATAATGGAAAGGCGACGATGCGCTAATACTAAAGTATAATGAGTTGGGACATTGGTAATAGATGTAGAAGGATTAAAAATAAAGGTTTCACGGTTTATAATAGCGGCAGGCGTTTCGGGTGAATAAGCTGCGAGCGATTGCTCCTTCGAGAAAAAAGCAAACCCTTCGCCATCCGGCCCCCGATGCTTGATGGCTTGGCTCATAGCAAACACCTGATCTTTTAATGATCCCGCATTTGTTTTAGAAATAAT
>JBBRHI010000239.1:0-5267 GCA_038222995.1 Bacteroidia bacterium
GCCGAAAAATAATTTATCACTGTATAAATATAAACCGCCGTTCGAATCAAATACGTTATTAGATAAAAGATTTCCTGTTAATAAAGCATCGCCGCCATCAGCCGTTTTAGCATCATATAACTTAATTCTGTACTGTAACATCCCAACTGAAACGCCTAAGCCTAATTTATAGGTTTTATTTAATTTTACATGGCAAGCAAACGTCAGGTAACCCGATGTTCTGCTTAACAAGCCTGTATTATCTGAATTTAAAAAGGCACCAACGGCCGCTTTTTTCTCTTTGCCTACGCCGCTGTGTACACTGATCCCGTATGACTTAGGTGCATCGGCAAAACCTACCCATTGGTCCCTGTAATTCATGTTAATTACCATGTCTTTAGCAGAGCCTGCTACAGCAGGGTTGTAAGCATAGTTATTCAGTAAATAATTTGTGTAAAGAGGCAATTGCTGAGCAGATGCCGTTTTAAACAGCATCACACATAACATCAGCATTACCGGTATATAGAAACTCTTTTTCATATTTATCTTATAAGTAATACACCGCCTTTAAAAGGTGCCGTATTATCTGCATCGTTTAGTTTAATAACATAATAGTAGGTGCCTACAGCCAGTTTATTGCCGTTATAATTCCCGTCCCACGGGGTAGAGTACCCAACAGAATGGTAAACGTTTTCACCCCACCTTGTAAAAATATCTATTTCTGTATTCGGGTATAACAACGCAAGGAAATCCAGCTTCCAGATATCATTTTTTCCATCGCCGTTAGGGGAGATAGCGTTGGGAATTAACGTAGAAATTTCGTTGGTAATGTTATTTATTTTAACGGCTACCCTTGCTGTATCGGAACAGCCGTAGGAGTCAGTTGCAACTTGCGTTACTACATATACACCGTTGGCATAATAAATAGTGGAAGGATTTTCTAAAACTGATGAAGGAGAGCCGTCGCCAAAATTCCAATACCAGTTTATGGCGAACTTAGAGGTGTCTACAAAGCTTACGGAAGTTCCTACGTTAATTCCTGTAGAGGCAGAATACGCGAAGCCTGCAACGGGTCTTGGATTTAAAGTTACTTGTTTCACTACCGTATCTTTACAGTTATGGTTAGTGGAAACTATTAAGGTAATATTATACAAACCGGAACCCGGGAACAATTGGGTAGGGTTTTGCAAGCCGCTTTGTCCGGGGCCGCCAAAATCCCACAACCATTGATTAATGGTTTCCGGAGAAGAAACGGTTGAGCTGTCCGAAAAAATTAAATTTAAAAATGCACCCGTACAAATTCGATTAATGCCGAAACCCGCATTGGGCAAAGGATAAATCAGCGGTGATTTTTTAATGGTATCATAGCAACCGAACGTATTTCTTACAATCAGTTGGGTTGTAAAAGAAGTGGAAGTAGAATAGGTATGCACGGGACTTTGCACATTACTGCTCGTGTTGTCTCCAAAAGTCCAGTTCCACTGATCTAAGGTACCTGAACCCGGCAACGAAAAGTCCGTAAATGCGGTTGACTGATTTAAGCACCCGTTGGTGAAATTAAAATTAGCAAAAGGTTTCGGCACAAAGCTGATCCTGATCTGATCATTCACCGAATTACAGTTAGCATTATTTGTGGATGTTAGTGTAAGATTGACAAAACCTGCAGCTAACTCCGCAGTTGTTGGAGTATAGGTTGCTGTTAATACAGCATTATTAGGAGTAAAAGTTCCTGTTCCGCCCGACCAAAGCCCGGTTGATGTAGGGCCCGTAATAGTTGCCGTTAAAACGGTTGAAGAATTATTTTTACAGGATGTTACATCAACCCCCGCATTAACATTTGGCGGAGAGGTAAACATTACCAAAATACTGTCCTTAGAAGCATTACAATTTCCGTTATTTGTGGAGCTTAAGTAAAGAGTTACCCCACTCGCAAATACATCGGCCGTACTTGGCAAATATCCTGTGCTTAACTGGATGTTGCTTGGGTTAAAATTCCCTGAGCCGCTGCTTGTCCATTTCCCTGTATTTGTAGAACCTGAAACCGTACCGTTTACTGTAAGGGTTGGGTTATTTGCACACAACGAAAATGTAGCAGGACCTGCATTTACCAAAGGCGGTTTTGTAATGGTGATCTTCATCGTATCCCTTTCTAATGCACAAATACCGTTACCGGTAGAAGTTAAAATAAGCTTTACCATACCTGCCGCAGTATCTGCGGAAGCGGGATGATAGGTAGCATTTAATGCCGTATTATTGGGAGTAAATGACCCCGTACCTGTACTTGTCCAAATACCTGTAGTTGCGCCTCCAGTAACCGAACCGTTAAGTAATACATTGCTGTTATTTCCGCACACGATTTGGTCAACAGAAGCATTTACCAATGGCGAGGGTTTGACTGAAAGAAATAACGTGTCTTTTTGCACAGGGCAAGGGCCGTTAGACGTCAAAATTAATTTTACGGGCTTCACCGTAGTATCTAATTGACTCGGTATATACGTATTGGTTAATGCGGTAAATCCGCCGTTAAAACCACCATAGCCATTAGTAGACCATGTTCCGTTTACATTTCCGCCCCCGATCTGAGCATTTAATAAAATAGTTCCATTAGCACACACTGTAAAGTCAGAGCCGGCGTTTATGGTAGGGGATGAAACAAAGTCAGATACATAAGCTTGTGCAGCGCCGCGTGCGGATGACCCGTTTAATATACCTAAGCCGTAAACATCTCCCGAATTAGTTACCGTGTTGTGTGAGCCTACGGCAATAGTAGAAACAGGAAAATAAATCCTTGCTGATTTAATAGATCCCGCCGAGCCCGGAACTACCGTAAAAGCACTTGCGGGAATTAAAGAAGCGTTTCCGTTTAAAGCAAAGTTTCCTTCAAATCCTGTTCTGGTAAATAAGTTTAACGCCAACGAATCAGACGATGCCCTTGTAAAAGATGTGGAGAAAGTACCTGCACAATAAAATGGGGGAACTTGCGCCCCGCTTAATTTACAGCCAAAGCCACCTACGTTTAAAACATACACCGGTTTGTTTGCCTTTACATATGTAATAGCTTGCGTGGAGGTATAAATATAGTTTTCACCGAAATTGGAAACGTGTGTAGTAGTTCCTGTTCCGTCATCAATAGTTAACTGTGTATTATTTTGGGTGGCAAGAATAAATATTTTTTCAACAGTACCTGTTCCGCGGTTTACAATATAATCTGTTCCAATATAGGCAGATGAGGTGATTTGATCACCGATAGTACTTAAACAGCCTGCCTGCGATAATCCACCCGATTGTATAGTAACGGCAATTGGTTTATCAGAAGATATGATAGAACCGGCCAAGCTTGTAGAAGCAGAACGTGCCGTATCTTGACACGAATAAGTTTCTCCTTGCTGTAACACAACGGAATAAGTTACATTAACCGCATGGCCTATAATAGCGGTACGCGGTGTAATTAAAATAGTGGTATTATTTTTAGAAGCCACAATATCGGCCGATGAAAATGACTTAGGAACAGTAGCCGGCGCTTGGTTCCAAAATTCCTGCATAGGAACGTAGAAGTCGGTACCCATTGCCTTGGAGCCTTTTAAGCTAAAATATTCACGGTTAAATGCGGAACGGATAGAGTAAAGGGCCGATACTTTTTGTGTTGATGAAATATATAAGCCCCTTGTTAAGTTACTGTTAGCAACATCGTTTTCAATACTTGTAATAAAAGGTGTTAAAATAACGGAATCAATAGAGTTTGCAGGAATGGTTAATGTAATAGGTACAAAAGTTCCGTTTGCCGGTTGGCGTACCTTAACAGTAGCGGCTTGTGCATAGGTGTTAAAGTACAGATAAACAGGTCTATCACCAAGACCTTGCGAAATATCCGGGGCAACAAACCAAAAAGAAGTGTCAATTTGTGATTTTATATCAAAAGAAATTGCAAAAAAAAGTAAAAAAAGTAAGGTAATTTTCTTAATCATAGGTTTTCAAAGATAGAAGAGATTTTCAAAACGACCAATTAACTTCAGCAATTTTACAGAATTGTTAAAAGATTTAACAAATATCGAACCAAAAAAAACTTACGCGGAAACTTGTAGAACAAAAAAAGTTTCTGTAGTTTTGTGCCCGATAATGGAAGCACAAGATAAAATATTAAAAACATCACTCGAACTATTTTTTAAATACGGGATAAAGCGCGTAACGATGGACGATATTGCCAAAGAATTGAGCATGTCGAAAAAAACCATTTACCAGTATTATAAAGAAAAGGACGATTTAGTAAATCAACTTTGTAAAATTGAGCTTGAAAAACAGGAAAAAGAATTCGCCTCATTACAACACATTGCAACAGACCCTTTACATGAAATAGTAATGATCTCCGATAAAATGAGGATCATGCTGCAACCCATTAATCCTGTTTTTTTCCTTGATCTTCAGAAGTTCTACCCTATTGCTTATTCACAATTTCAAAAATTTAAAGAATACTGTTCAAGCGCCCTTATTGTAAGAAATATTAAAAAAGGTGTTGAAGACGGGTTGTACCGCAAGGATATAAATGTGGAATTTACGGCTCAGTACCGGTTGGCGCAAATAGATATGCTTATGTTCGGTAACTATTTTACTTACGATAAAATAAGCTTTACGCAATCGCAACAGTTGGTTTTAGACATGTTTGTTTACAGCATTTGTACCGTAAAAGGCCATAAAATGATTAATAATTATAAAAAAATTAAAGACGAAGAATAATACCTTATATATGAGACATAAAACCATACTCCCTCTCCTGTTTTTTGGTGTTGCTATAACATCAACAAACGCGCAAGTTGCATCAGCAGCGGGCAATCAAAATGCGAATAGTTTTACACTGCAGCAAGCCATTGACTATTCGTTAAAAAATAGTCCGAACTATTTAAATGCCGAATATGATGTGGCAAGCGCCGATTACAGGCGTAAAGAATTATTAGGTGTAGGATTACCGCAAGTTAACGGAAGCGTTGATTTTAAAGATTACCTTGATATTCCTACTTCCTTATTGCCGGCGCAGATTTTTGGCGGCCCGGCAGGCACTTTTATCCCGGTTAAATTCGGTACAAAATATAACTCTACGGCAGGTTTAAGTGCATCGCAATTAGTATTTAGCAGTGATTATATTGTAGGGTTAAAAGCAGCAAAAGAGCTTATAAATCTTGCTAAAATTAATGTTTACAGAAATAAAGCAGACCTGGCTTCAGCAGTTTCCAAAGCCTATTATAATGTATTGGTAAATAAGGAACGCATTAAATTACTGGATGCGAATATCGAGC
>JBBRHI010000240.1:0-5263 GCA_038222995.1 Bacteroidia bacterium
AATAAGCCTACGCACAGCATTAAGGCAAATTGAATTAAGCTGACTATAGTGTAGGTCAATAATTTTCCGAGCATCACAATAAAGTAAGAACCCGGCATTGTTAACAATCTAAAGGCACTTCCGTCTTCACGTTCTTTAATAATATTTCCCGCTAAAGGAATACAAATAAAGAACATGGCAAATAGTGTCCATGCCGGTACATTATGCTGCACGGCATTAGGAATAATAGTAGAGTTATTATAAGAAGCGTATTCTTCCGTAACTGTTACCAAAGGCGTATTCTCCATGGGCGAGGGCTTTGCATCAGGAAACGATTCACGCATTTTATCGTTTAATGCACTTACCATTCCCTGCATTTCTATCTGTGAAATAATGCGCTCAATAGAATTACTAATCGTTGTTTTAAATGATTTTTTTGTGATCGGATCAAAAAATAAATTCAATTTGATCTTCGATGTGTCACGAGTCTTTTCGGCACTTGCAGAGTCTCCGCTAAAACTGTTCAATAATTTGGTAACGCGCGCAGTAGATAGCTCGCGTAATTTTTTACTGGTATTTTCCGGAACAATAATCCCTATAAAAAAATGCCCTTGTGCAATTTCCTTTTTCGCTTCTTCATTGGTTAATTGTTTTTTAGTGACTAGAAAAAATTTAGAATTAGTAATATATTTTTCTAACGTTTGCGATAAAGAATCATGGTCTCTGTCTACCAATAATAACGGCACCGACGATTCATTGACGGATTTAAACGTAGAGTCCTGTATCAGCGTCATAATAAGAATTAAAACCGTGGGCATAATAAAAGTAATGGCAAGGCCTGCTCTGTCACGGATCAGTACCTTGTATTCTTTATATAAGCTATACAGCAGTTTCATTATTTATCCCTGAAATTATTTCCTGTTATTTTTAAATAGACTTCTTCAATGCTGTTGCAATTATTCTGCGTAATGAGTTCTTTTGTCTTTCCTTGTGTGATCAACGTTCCGTGATCAATGATGCCGATGTAATTGCAAAAATCTTCCGCTTCATCTAAATGGTGAGATGTATATAAAATCGTCATTCCGTGTTCACGGTTCATTTTCGTCAAATGATCAATGATCGCTTGTTTCGACTGTACATCAACACCCACCGTAGGTTCATCCAATATTAATAATTGTGGATTATGCAGTAAGCCTGCAATTAAATTTACCCGGCGTTTCATTCCGCCTGAATAAGAAATAATTTTTTGATGCATATTAGCTTCCAAGCCTAAAACAGATAAATGCTGTTTTATAGTTTCTTTTAATGAAGCCCCCTTTAAACCGTACATGTGACCTAAAAAAGTCAGATTTTCCCAAGCTGTTAATTTCGGATATAAGGCTATTTCCTGCGGAACCACACCAATGGCTTGTTTCGATTCTTTACTGTGTGTTTCGTGTGTATGCCCGTTAATGAAAATTTTTCCGCTGCTTGGCGTGAATAATCCGCACAACATAGATATCAACGTTGTTTTACCGGCACCGTTAGGACCAAGTAGGCCAAACACATCCCCTTTTTGAATGGTCATGGATAGGTCACTCACCGCGGGCTTTGGCGCTTCTTTATACTGCTTCGAAACATGTTGTATGTCTACTAAAACGCTCATGCTATGCTTGCTCCTCTAAAAATATTTTCATTTCGCAGCTTGCTACTAATTGATCGTTACAATAAGATGTTGCTTCAATAATTGATACATTCATTACCTGCGTCTTCGTGTAAACCTCCGTTAATAATTCATTTCCCGATTCCGGTAAAAAATAAATAATCAAGTCTTTAATATTTCCTATAAAACCCACCGCAGGTTTTGTGTTATTTTTTACGGCTTCAAAACCTGCCCGTGAAGCAGCGGTTTGTGCCATATTTTCTACAATACCTGATTCCGTTAAATGCTTATTGCGGGTGAGCATGTGTTCTTCGGTAATGTCAAATCCGGTAATTACAGAAGCTTCGTCCGCTTTATAAATTCTGCTGATCAGCACAATCGGCGGACGTTGTGGAATATAATTCAAAATAGAATCCTGATCAACTATAGCTTTATTTACCGTTATCATAACTGCTTTCTTAATAATAAGTTCAAAGTAAATACCTTAACACTTATCATAGCACACAAAAATAAACATATATATCATATTGACAACGGCATCAGTTATGTGATGCATAAGTGTTTTAAATAAAACAAAAAACCCGGCTACATATGTTGTAACCGGGCTTTATAATAGTTTATGAATACTTATTTTTGTTCAAATTTTTTGTAATCAGCCGGTATGGCTAGTTTCGAAGCATCAATAGGGCCTTTGGTCATTTTAGAAACCTCTAATTTGCTCATTAACTTGCTGTCAGAAATTGCTTTTTCTTCTGATAACAATGGCATAGACCCTTTAGGAAGGTCTTTAATATGATTAAAATAAATACTTTGTTTGTCTTTTCTGTTCCACGCTTTTACCATAGGAGCAAAAAAATCATATTTTCCCGGAGCAATCCAATAAGTGATCTCCGTATTTTCTTCTGTATTTTTTACAATATAAGCGGTGCATTTTTGTCCCTGTATTGTTTTTGTTTCTGTTCCTTTTGTTGAAACGCAAGTGCCTGCTACCGTTGGAACGGTTTCACTTTTATGCTCGCCCCATACTTTACGGATCGGATTTACATATTTAATTTGGTTCGTAGCTAAATCAAATACAAAACTTCCTTCTACTTTACCCGATTTACGGCCAATTTGATCTAACTTTACATCATTACCTTTAACATAATAAATGTTAGTGGTAGTATCTTTATTAGTTTCCATTTTAAATTCAATGGTTCCTTCAAAATTTTGGGCAACCGACGCAACACATAACGTCAAACTTGCTACTAATAGTTTTATTTTGTTCATTTAGGGTTGTTTTAAATTATTACACTAAACTAATTAAATTTAGTTACAAATAAAAATTATGTCAAATAATACACAAAAAGGTAATATTGGCGAGGAAATAGCTGCAGCACACTTAATAAAACAAGGTTATGCAATTTTAGCTAAAAACTGGCGGCATAAGCATTTGGAGCTGGATATTGTAGCTCAAATGAATGATTTATTAGTGATTGTGGAGGTAAAATTAAGAGCAAGTAATGCCTTTGGTGAACCCGAAGAATTTGTAACAAAATCAAAGCAAAAAAAAATAATTAAAGCGGCAGATTTTTATATTCAGGAAAATAAAATTGATTTTGAAACACGGTTCGATATTGTTTCCGTCATACAAAATTCGAACGAATTAAACGTAGAGCACATCATCGGGGCTTTTTATCCGAACCTGTAAGTTAATGAGAACTGTGGGTAATATTTAAATTCCCAAGCGTAAGCGCATAGCTGGCATCTTCCTTCGCAGTATGCTCTTCACCGTTCACCGCTTTAACACCTGCTTTATTAAGGTTTTTTAAAGTTTTGCCGGCAATCGACCAAAATCCTTGTTTCCTTTCAAGAGGCGCAGGCGCGTCATCCTCATTTTCCGAAATAACTTCTACCACTGTTTTATGAGTTGATGTTTCGTTGCTTACAAAATTTTGTTCTTCAGTAATCGTTACCGGCTCTTTTACGGAAGCAATGTATAATGTATCGCGTTTCGCACTGATAGTAGCAGTAGTATTCGAATTATAAGCAATGACACTGTTTGACACGGCTTTGATGTCGTTTTTACGACTTACGTGTGTTGAAGAATTGATTACCGCTAATTGCTTTTCGGGTAATGCAGAATTAGTATTTATAATTGAATTTGAAACCGGGCGATTCACTTTTTGTTTTGAAGACGTGTGAGCATACATTGTAGAATTGCCTTCTCTCTGAGGCTTTACGGGCCATAAAACATATAATAATAAAATTAAAGCCACAGAGGCAGCCGCTGCAAACCGCGTTGCCTGAAAATTAAACCAAATTACTTTTGGTTTACGTTTTAAAGTTTGTTTATTCTTAAAAATAACAGATGCATCAACAGGAACAATAGTATGCTTGTACAGCTCAAGCTCAGCTGCCGCTTTAGGGTTCAAAGCGCAGCTTTTTTCAACGTGTGCTTTTTCAGATTCCGTTAATTGATTTTCTATATAACAAATATATTGATCCGACGAAACAAGGTCTGTTTCTGTTTTTGTTAATTGCGTTTTACCGGTATAATTATTTTTTTGAGGGTCAAAAGTAACTAACGAAAAATCCGCTAAATCAATATATAACTCCGGGTGTTGGATCAGGAAAACATCCAGCTCCAACTGTAGTTCGCCCGATAAATTTCCTTCAACGGAATCTAACAGGTAAGCTTCGTAATTATGTACCGTAATTGTATTCATTAAATAATGGCTTCTACCCTGCCGATGTAATTTTTTAAAAATGCCCTCGCTCTAAAAATGTAAACCTTTACCTGGCTCTCGCTCAAATCGGTTATTTTCCCTATTTCTGCATAATCATAACCTTCATAATCCCGTAATAAAATAACACTCTTTTGTATCTCGGGCAGTTTATCTAAAGCATAGTTTAAAATTTCTTTTATATCTGTGTATTGTGTTGAATGATTTAATTTTTGTTCAACCGCTTCAGTATAATTGCCCTGCTTTTTAGCGTTGCGCGTATAATCAATTAAAGTGTGGTGTGCTGTTGTAAATAAATACGATTTTGCGTTTACGCTCTCTACTTCATTTACCTTACGCCATATTTTTTCGTACGTATCCTGCACAATATCTTTGGCCGCGTCAATATCTTTTATATGCTTTAAAATAAAGCGGTATAAATTATCAGAATACTGATCTACACAATTATTAAATTCGGTTACCGTCACGGTTTAATACGCATAAGACGTACATATTCCATTAAAAGTTACAGTTATACAAAAACAAAACCCTCTGATTATCAGAGGGTTTAAAGTTTTGATTAAGAAACCAGTTTTATTTTCTGGCCCACTTTCAGCTGAGGGTTCTTTTTTAGATTATTATACTCTATCAATTTTTCAATGCTGATATTACTTTTTTTGGAAATGCTGTATAGCGTTTCTCCTTTTTTCACTTTATGGTATTGCTCCGAAGTACCCGCATTATCAGCCAGTTTTACTTTTCCGGCGATCGTAGTATCTGTCTTTGGCTTAGATGCTACGTTTGTTTGAGGCGCCTTAGGACTGTCTGTTTTAACTTGGGCAGGTGCCGAAACAGGCACATCCTGTCTTACATACACGATCAACCTCTTGCCGGCTCTTATTCCTTTTTTGCCAATGTAGTTCCACGATTTCAGGTC
>JBBRHI010000241.1:0-5259 GCA_038222995.1 Bacteroidia bacterium
ATGATGTGTTTGCGGTTAACGTATAGGTAGCACCCGCACTTAAATTTATACTTGCTGAGCTCACGGTGGTCATATCAGTATAGCCTGTGCCCGTTGTACAACTTGTTGTTTGCGCGGTAAGGTTAGCTAACGAAAAGCTGATGAAGTTATCGCCGCTGCAATCCCAGCTATAGTTAGGCGTGCAATAGCAGTTAATGGTTGGTGTTAAAGCAACAACCACAGGCGTAGAGGTAGCAGATAAAGCGGAAGCCGTGCAGGTTACAATACATTGGTAGTGAGTAGCTGCCGTAATAGAACTAACACTATAAGGGTCACTATTTTGTAAGGATCCTAAATTCGTCCATACGGTTCCGTTAGGGGATGATTGCCATTGATAGGTAAGGCCTGAATAGTTAGGCGCATTGCCCGTAAGAGAAAGGTTGAATGGCGTATTTGCACAAACTGAAGGAAAATCTGAGGTCGCATTACCGGCAACCGGGGTTCCCGCACAGGCCGTTAAAACAGAAACTGTTACTAAATAATCTTCTGTTTCGCCATAACCTTGCACATCGCAAGGATCAATAGATGCCCCGGGTTGGCCATATACCATACGTACCCTTAAACGGTGAGTTCCCGTGGGTGCACCGCCCGGGATAGAAATAGTAAAAATAGTTGTTGTGCTCCCGCTGCTGGGATTTAAACTATAATCAACCCTTTCTGTTATATCAAAGTTAAAATCATTATTATAATCTATCCAAATGCTCATATATTCGTTACCGGATGTTTGATTTGTAACACCGACTGTATAAGAGTATCCGGAAAATAATGTTACCGGAGATAACCCGGTATAGTCACCGTAATTGGCAGCAGAACAGCCTGATGGATTATTAATGGAACCTAATTTAAAATTAGTGATCTGATCGCCGCCTGATGAACAGGCATAATTATATCCCGGTGCACAATACTGCGCTTTTACGCTTACTGAGGTAAGGCATAGGATGAACCCGAATGTTAGCGCAAGCGAAAGTTTACTTGCGCCGAAGGTTGTGTTTAAGTTGTAGATTTTTTTCATTCTTATGGTGGTATAAATTAATTTTTTTGAAGAGGAGCTTTGAAGAGGCGAATCAAAAATATAAAATAAAAAGGTTAGTTACCAAATTAATTTTCAAACAGTTATGTAATATGTTTAAACATTTACCACTAATTAAGACACGCGTGTAAAAGGCACCCGAAATTAACTAAACAGTTAATACAAACTTTACGTATAGTGCCAAAAAAGACACTAATAAGGAGAAAAACCGTAAACGCAGGCTTGTATTTAAAATTATTCCCTGTAGGGAAATTATTAAGGGGACTTAAGGAGCTCTTTAATGAAGAAATACTTTTCCGGTTTTGGGCAAACAGGCAATAAAGCCCTAAAGTAAAAGTAAGAAAGATTAAAGCAGGTACATTTCTATTAAACCTTCAGGAGCATCAAATTCAATGGTTTTCATGTCATCGTCTATCTCAATGATAAAATCATCGTTGAAGGGTAAAATGATCTCAACGCCTGTAGGGTGAATTACTTTTATGATCACATTCTCGGTTTTTTCATCCACTTCGGCAATGTTACCGATGTTACCCAATTTAGAATCAATGATCGCATAGCCTACAAATTCGTTTAACGACTCTTCCTCTTCTAAAATAAAATCGGCAAGCGCAAAGGCTTTTTTACCGATCAGCTTTTTAGAGGTATCTATTGTATTGATATTTTCCAGCTTTAAAATATAACCAGTGTTGTTGGGCCGGAAGTCTTCAATAAAATAAGGAACTTGCGAGCCGTTCAGTTCCAGGAAAACCGACTTAATAGCTTCTTCATCAATTTGCACTAATTCATTCAACCGTAAAATAACGTGTCCTTTTAATCCGTGCGTTTTACTAATATATCCTATCTCTTCCGTATTCATAATTTAATCAATGGTTTTGTTTCCCGAGTCAAATTTAGGCAAAGCCAGCTTATATTTTACGGCTATCACCCTAATAATAATGATAACGCTCATGCAAACGGGTGCGGCAATGTTAGAATCGATATTTAAATACAGTAAACATGTATATAATACGGCACCGGCAATACAAGCCGTGGCGTAAATTTCTTTTGCAAAAATAAGCGGGATCTCATTTAACAGGGTATCGCGGATCACACCTCCAAATACGGCAGAGACTAATCCTAAAATAACCGCCGCAAAAGGATTGACATGATATTCTAAACTTTTTTGGACGCCGAGTATCGTATAAATGCCTACACCTATAGTATCGAAAAGAAATAGCGTTCGGCGAAGCTTTATAATGTAATTTTTAAAAAGCAGTGTAATTATGAAAGCAACGATAATGGAAATGAGAATATTTTTATCGCTGAGCCAGGAAATGGGAAAAGAGCCCAGCATCATATCTCTTAACGTACCCCCGCCAATGGCTGTAAGGAACCCGGTAAAGAAAACGCCGAAATAATCATGGTAATGTTTTTTATCGCGTGCGGCTAACGAACCGGAAATGGTAAAGAAAAAGATGCCTATAAGGTTAAGCCAATAGAAGAGCATGCGCTAATGTTGATTTAGGAGTGTGTTTGTTGTAATTGTCTATTGTATGTTGTCTTTTGTTTTTTTAAGATGTTTGTCCTTCAGTCTCTTTTATCTTTCAATCCCTTTTATCTCATATCTCCCTTCGCATCTCTGTCTTCGGTTCCAACTTTTCTCCTTCCCACTTGGCAACTACGGCACTTGCAACGGCATTTCCCACAACGTTAGTGGCCGAACGGCCCATATCTAAGATCTGATCTACGGCTAATAATAATAATAATCCTTCGCCCGGAATATGGAACATGCTCAGCATACTGGCAATAACCACAAGCGAAGCACGCGGCACGCCGGCCATCCCTTTACTGGTAATTAATAAGATCAGCATCATTTTTACCTGGTCTGCCATGCTCATGTCTATACCGTAGGATTGTGCAATGAATACAGTAGCAAAGGTCATATACATAATGGAACCGTCTAGGTTAAATGAATAACCGAGGGGTAGCACAAAGGAAACAATACGGTTGCTGATACCGAATTTTTCAAGCTGTTCAATAGTTTTAGGCATAGCGCTTTCCGAACTTGCTGTGCTGAACGCTAATAGTATCGGCTCTTTAACATGCGAGAGTAAGGAGAAAAATTTGATTCGGAGTACAGTACAAATTAAAAATAATATGCCGAATATAAAAAAGAGCAACCCTCCGAAAAAGCAAGCCATTAAATAGGCGTAGCCACTGAGTACCTCGAGGCCTTGTTGTATCACCACCGCTGTTATGGCACCAAACACTCCAATAGGGGCAAAGCTCATTACAAAATTAGTGACCTTAAACATCACGTGCGACAGGCTGTCCATCGCTTTAATAATGGGCTTGCCTTGCTCACCTACACTTGCGGCAGCTATCCCGAAAAATAACGCAAACACAACAATCGGCAGGATCTCGTTTTCTGCCATTACTTTTATAATGCTGTCGGGAACCACATGAGCTATAAAGTTTTTGGCATCCTGCGCATTGGCTTTTACGCCTGCATCGGCAGTAGCGGCAGGTAAATCAAGATGCATCACTTTTCCGGGTTCAAATACATTTACAATTACTAAGCCTAAACTTAAAGCAAGCAGTGTGGCAAAGGTAAAATACAAAATGGTTTTTCCGCCAATGCGCCCTACCGATTTAAAGTCACCCACCTTAGCAACGCCCATTACCAACACCGCCAGTACCAAAGGTGCAATGATCATTTTAATAAGACGTAAAAATAATTCGCTTAATATAGAATAGTTAGAGGCTATTTTTTTCTTGGCTTGTTTTAAGTTGTCTTTATCGATTTTAGCCAAGGCTACGCTAATTTCTTTTTCAACTGCCGGGTTCCCCTTTGCTATTTTTTGAATGTAAGATTGTTCAACATGACAGGCATTATTGGTAATAGACTTATTGATGCCGTAGCCCACTATAATACCAACGATCATGGAAAGAATAATGATAGCGATGAGCCTGTTTTTTTTAGTGAACATAAAGAAAGTTTAGGATTAAATTTTTGAAGTACGGTTTCTTAACATAAAGTCTACTAATACCAACGCGGCCATGCTTTCTACAATAGGCACAGCTCTTGGTAATACACAAGGATCGTGGCGGCCTTTGCCTTTTAAACTAACTGCTTGGCCGGATGTATCCACACTTTGCTGATCCTGCATAATAGTAGCTACGGGTTTAAAGGCTATATTAAAATAAATGTCTTCCCCGTTACTTATACCGCCTTGTATACCGCCGCTGTGATTTGTTGAGGTCGTTATTTTTTTTTGGTCAACTGCATTAGTAGAAACAAAAATATCATTCAATTCAGAACCTTTAAAATTTACCGAATTAAACCCTTGTCCGTATTCAAATCCTTTTACGGCATTAATACTTAACATGGCTTTTCCAAGCTCGGCATGCAACTTATCAAATACGGGTTCTCCAAGGCCTGCGGGCGTGCCGGTAATAACGCAACTTACCACTCCTCCTATAGTATCGCCTTGCTTACGAATCTCTTCAATATAAGTGATCATTTCATTGGCAACGGCCTCATCCGGGCAACGCACAATTGAATGTTCTGTTTTTGAAAGATCCAATTCTTTGTATGATGTGTGTAATATAACCGGACCAACCCTGCATACGTAGGCCTGTATAGAAATGTTGTCATGCTGTAAAACTAATTTTGCAATAGCGCCCCCTACAATTCTACACGCTGTTTCTCGCGCCGATGAACGTCCGCCGCCGCGGTGATCCCTGATGCCGTATTTTTCCTGATAGGTGTAATCGGCATGCGAAGGCCTGAACGTATCTTTTAAATGTTCGTAGTCGTTTGGCTTTTGATTAGTGTTTTGAATGGTAAAACCTATCGGGTGACCGGTGGTTTTGCCTTCAAAAATGCCTGATAAAAAAGTAACGGTATCTTCTTCTTTACGCTGTGTGGTAATGTGTGATTGCCCGGGTTTGCGGCGTTGTAATTCGTTATTAATAAATTCCGGGTCAATTACTAAGCCAGCGGGACAACCGTCAATAATCCCGCCAATAGCAGCACCGTGGCTTTCACCGAAAGTCGTTAAACGAAAAAGTGTCCCGAAAGTATTACCTGCCATGGTGTAAAAATAACAATTATGACCAAAAATAAGCGATAAATAAATAACTTGCACTCTTAAACCTAAGTGTTATGTCCAGACTTCTTATTAAAAACATAAAAACGCTTGTTCAGG
>JBBRHI010000242.1:0-5242 GCA_038222995.1 Bacteroidia bacterium
TTTTATGGACGTATTTTATCAGCGGTTTATGGCTATGGGTTGGCGGTAGGAATAATGATGTGATTATGAACTATCATTTTGGCGCCAGCACCTTAATATATGCCTTTTCAACATTTTTGTTTTTTAGCGGTGTGTTCAGGAAACATAAACAATTAATGGTAGTATCTGCCATGGTGGTATTTTTATACGGCAGCATTACATGGGGCATCTTTCCGTTCGACAGAAGTATTTCCTGGGAAGGACATTTATTCGGAGCTATTTCAGGGATTTTAGTAGCGTTTAGTTATCGTAAGGAAGGACCGCAGGAAGCACAATACTATTGGCCTGCACCGGAAGAGGAAATTGACATAGAAGCGGAGTATAACCGGCAACTGGAGTATGAAAAAGAACTTCAAAGGCAACGAGAGATAGATATGTCTAATAATGTGAACATCGTTTATCACTATAAACCCAAAGAAGACGAGGATAAACCCGAATCTTAACTATTGCTTTCCGAAAACCCTTTATCCTAACAAAAAAAGTGTATCTTTGCCCGAATTTTAACACCAAAATTCAATCCCATGGCTTCATCGTTTTTAGCAACTAAATTTGCTCCCGAAGGTTTAACGTATGATGATGTTTTATTAGTGCCGGCTTATTCTGAAGTATTGCCACGCGAAGTAAGCATATCAAGCTATTTTACTAAAAATATTAAAATTAATTCTCCGATTGTATCCGCTGCTATGGATACGGTTACCGAATATCAATTAGCCATAACCATTGCGCAGGAAGGCGGTATTGGCGTGTTGCATAAAAACATGACCATTGAAGAACAGGCCATGCACGTACGTAAAGTAAAGAGAAGTGAAAGCGGAATGATCGTAGATCCTTTAACAGTGCTTCAAACAGCTACTATAAAGGATGCTCTGGCTATAATGACAGAAAATAAAATTGGTGGCGTACCGGTAGTAGATAAAGATAAAAAATTTGTAGGCATTGTTACTAACCGTGACCTACGCTTTGAGAAAAACTTAACACGTTTGGTAAAAGAAGTAATGACCCCTGCAAATAAAGCCATTACAGCTTCTCAGGGTGTTACTTTAAAACAGGCGGAAGAAATTTTACAGGATCATAAAATTGAAAAATTACCGATCCTTGATAAGAACAAAAAAATAATAGGATTAATTACCTATAAAGATATTATTAAAATTAAAGTACGTCCAAATGCTGCAAAGGATGAATTGGGACGATTAAGAGTAGCCGCAGCTGTTGGCGTAACACATGATACGATGTTGCGTGTAGATGCTTTAGCTGCTGCCGGTGTGGATGCTGTTATTATTGACACAGCTCACGGGCATTCGAAAGGGGTTATTAACATGCTTAAAGAAGTAAAAAAGAAATATAAGAACCTACAGGTAATTGTAGGAAATATAGCCACGGGCGATGCTGCTTTAGATCTGATGAAAGCAGGAGCAGACGGTGTTAAAGTGGGTATTGGTCCGGGATCTATCTGTACCACTCGTATTATTGCCGGAGTAGGTGTACCGCAGCTAACCGCTATCTTAGAAGTTGCCGCTGCTTTAAAAGGAAGATTGCCGATCATTGCCGACGGAGGAATCCGTTATACGGGCGATATTGTAAAAGCCATTGCGGCAGGTGCTAATACAGTAATGATGGGTGGTATGTTTGCAGGTGTAGAAGAAAGTCCGGGCGAGACCATTATTTTTGAAGGCCGCCAGTTCAAAGCATATCGTGGAATGGGTTCATTAGAGGCGATGCAAAAAGGGTCTAAAGACCGTTACTTCCAGGATATGGAAGATGACATTAAGAAGTTGGTTCCGGAAGGCATTAGCGGTCGTGTACCCTACAAAGGACACTTGGCAGATGTGATGTACCAGCTGATAGGAGGATTAAGAGCAGGAATGGGATATTGCGGCGCTAAAGATATTAAAGCATTACAAGCTGCTAAATTTACCAGGATCACAGCAGCCGGGGTAAAAGAAAGTCATCCGCACGATGTGGTTATAACAAGAGAAGCACCGAATTACACGAGATAGATATGAGTAGTGAGAACTGAGATATGAGAAAAAAAATCTCAATTCTCATATCTCAATTCTTAAATCTTTTTAATACAGAAAAATAAAATATAACCAGTAAAGATGATACTACCCATAGTTGTTTACGGCGATCCGGTATTGAGAAAAAAATGCGCTAGCATAGATAAGAACTATGAAAATTTGCCGCAGCTGATCGCAAATATGTACGAAACCATGTATGATGCTAATGGCGTAGGTTTAGCAGCTCCCCAAATAGGAAAGGCCATTCGTTTATTTGTAGTTGATGCCTCTCCTTTTGCAGAGGTAGATGAAGAGGAAGAGCCTGAGTTTACCGAAGCAGAAATGAAAGAAATGGACGGTTTCAAAAAAACGTTTATTAATGCACAAATAGTAGAAGAAACCGGCGAAGAATGGAAATTTAACGAAGGCTGCTTAAGCATTCCTAAAATAAGAGAAGATGTAATGCGCAAAGATACCTTAACGATAGAGTACGTTGATGAAAATTTTAAAAAGCATAAAGATACATATACAGGTATTATTGCAAGGGTTATACAGCACGAATACGATCATATAGAAGGTGTTTTATTTACGGATAAGATCAGCCCGTTTAAACGTAAATTGATCAGCGGTAAGCTTACAGACATCAGCAAAGGCAAATTTAGAGCTGATTACAAAACAAAAGTTTTTCAACCAAAAAAATAAGTTCGATGTTTAAGAAGATCATATATGTAATAAGCAGTAGTATGGTTTTAGTATCATGTAACCACACGGCTGAAGAACAAACTAATTCTAGCCTTAAAAATGATACGGTTGCAACCTTATCCACCGGCGAATGCGAAAAATATTACGCGCAGGCAAAAAAATCTGATGAAATTTTAATGCGTGCGTTGGTATTAGATAAAGACGTTGCCGCTAAAGCCATTATTGACTTTAATGCTTATGCCTCTAATTGTAAAAACGATTCTTTAGCGCCTGTTTATTATTTAAAAGCGGGCCAGGTAGCACAAGCGGTTGGTAAGTATACACAATCGCAGGTAATGCTTAATAAATGTATTAATGAGTATCCTAAATTTAAAAACAGGGGAGCAGCCTTATTTATATTGGCGCAACTTTACGACGATCCTAAAATGCTGAACAATGAACCCGAAGCAAAAAAACTATACGAACAGATCATAAGCGAATACCCTGAAACAGCTTATGCCGGTGATTCTAAGTCGGCCATAAAAAACCTTGGTAAAACGGATGAGGAGTTGGTTCAGGAGTTCTTAAAGAAGAATAAATAGGTTATAAATAACAAAAACAAAAAAGTCTCCCGCAATGTTGCAGGAGACTTTTTTTATGTACTTAATTCTTATTCAGCAATGGGCGCTTCGTCAGAAATAATGTTCGGGTCAACCATAATACGACCGCAGTGTTCGCAAACCAGTATTTTTTTGTTCATACGGATATCCAATTGTTTTTGTGGCGGAATTTTGTTAAAGCAACCTCCGCAAGCGTCACGCTCAACAGGCACAACTGCTAGGCCGTTACGTGTGTTTGCACGTACTCGCCTGTAAGCGTTAACCAATCGTTCTTCAATTCCTGCAGCAGCTGTCGCAGAAGCTTTTACTAAATCTTTTTCTTCCTTCTCAGTTTCAGCAATGATCTCGTCTAATTCGCTTTTCTTTAGTTTCAAATCTTTTTTACGTTCAGAAAATTCATTTTGAGATTTTTCAACGATCTCAGATTTAGATTCGATATTGAATTTGTTTTCCTTTAAGCGTTTTTCAGCTAATTGAATTTCTAAATTCTGAAATTCTATTTCTTTAGTAATGGCATCGTACTCACGGTTGTTACGTACTTTACCTTGCTGTGCTTCGTATTTTTTAATATTAGCTTTAAAATCTTTTATAGCCTGAGTTTTTTCAGCTACCTGATTTTCAAGTTCTTTTAATTCGTCTGTTAAGTTAGTAACACGTGTTTCAAGGCCCGCTACGCTATCTTCCAAATCCTGAACCTCTAAAGGCAGCTCACCGCGAATGGTGCGGATACGATCTATTTTAGAGTCGATTAATTGTAATTCATACAATGCACGAAGTTTACCTTCTATTGATGCATCAATTTTTTCTTTAATTTTAGCGCACATAGTTTAAAAATAGTTTACCGGGTTAGTGTTTATTTCCGTTAAATAGGTTGCAAAAGTAGGAAATTTATTTGATATAATCTCATAAAATATTTCGGCTGTAAATTGCTCTGTTTCATAGTGCCCGATGTCTGCAACGACGATCTTATTTTCTGCATCAAAAAACTCATGGTATTTAAAGTCTGAGCTAATATAAATATCTGATCCTGAATTTATTGCATTCTTTAATAAAAAACTGCCGCTGCCACCGCAAAGTGCCACTTTTTTAATGGATTTATTCAATAATTGCGTGTGTTTCAGGAATTTAACATTAAATAGCTTCTTGATCAGCTCCAAAAATTCGGTTTCCGTTAGCGGTTTTTTCAGTTCGCCCGTCATTCCCGAGCCGATGTTTTGATACGAATTTTCTAATTGATAAATATCGTAAGCTACTTCCTCGTAAGGATGATTTTGTAACAATGCCGCCATAAGGTTTGACTGATGAATACTTTCAAAAATCAGTTCCAAACGTGTTTCTTTTTCAAGGCTTAGTTTTCCTTTTTCACCAATTACAGGATTCGAATTTTCATTGCCTTTAAAACTTCCCGTTCCTTCCAATGTAAAGCTGCAGCTATCGTAATTACCAATGTTACCTGCTCCGGCATTGAAAAGGCTTGTGCGTAATTTTTCTAAATGCGAATCGGGTACAAACGTTACCAGTTTTTTTAGTAAGGATTTTTTCGGTGCTAAGATCTGTCTATGGATTAATCCTAACGTATCGGCTATTTTTTTATTGACACCGAGCTTTACATTATCTAAATTAGTATGGCACGCATAAATGGCAATATTGTGTTGAATGGCTTTAATAACGGTGCGCTCTACATAATTAGTGCCGTTTAGTTTTTTTAATCCTCCAAAAATAATGGGATGATGTGCAATAATTAAATTACATTTTTTGGCTATGGCTTCATCAACAACCGCTTCAATGCAATCAAGGCATAATATGGCGCCGTTAATTTCCATATTTTTATTGCCTGTCAGTAACCCGCAATTATCATACGATTCTTGGTAGGAGAGGGGGGCAAACTTTTCGAGCTCCGTAATA
>JBBRHI010000243.1:0-5241 GCA_038222995.1 Bacteroidia bacterium
AAACTTGGGGCCCAATACGGCTACACCATGGATGGAGAGAGCCTCGGGCATTTAGAGAATGAAACTTTTAGCGCAGACGGTGTATCGATTATAGTAAAAGGAGTGCCAACACATCCGGGGTTTGCAAAGGATAAAATGGAGCACTCTATTAAAATTGCGGCAGAAATCATTCATAAGATCCCGAAAGATAAAACACCCGAAACAACCGAAAAGAAACAACCGTTTATACATCCTGTAGCGATTAACGGAGGCTTAGAACAGGTGGAAATTAAATTTATTATTCGTGCGTTTGATACTGCCACTTTAAAGTCTTTGGAAAAAGAGTTGGAAGACATTACAAAAGCAGTTTTATTAAACTATAAAAAATCGAGCTACGAGTTTAAAGTATCAGAACAATACCGCAATATGAAAGATGTATTGGATACCTGTTATTTTGTAGTAGAACACGCTTTAGAAGCAATTATGCGTACGGGTGTAAAACCGGTGCTGTCAAGTATTCGCGGAGGTACCGACGGCTCCCGTTTATCTTTTATGGGATTACCTTGCCCTAATATTTATGCCGGCGAGCATGCATTTCACAGCAAACTCGAATGGGTAAGCGTCCAGGATATGCAAAAAGCCATGCAAACCATTGTGCACCTGGCTTCTATTTGGGAAGAAAAAACAAATTAAAATCTTAAGTTATTGTAAAAAAACAAATTACGTTTTTTTAAACAACAGTTAAACAATATTTAGCTCTCTTTAAAACAACACTAGTGCCTTTATTAAAAGGTGTTTGTTTATATTAATCGGTAGTAATGCTCTAATTTGAGCAAATATCTTCTATTTTTCAGTTATGAAAAGGCTCACCGAAGAAGAATATAACACCTTAGCGGTTAAAGGCAAAGGCAGAAGCTCCGAGTTATTTAATTCCATTATTAATTTAAAACCGGGCGAAGCTATTTTAATAGAAGAAAAAGATTGGAATAGAAAGGCAGGTCCAAGCACGCTTGTAAACTATATTGAAAAGAAAACCGGCCTTAAATTGACATGCGCGGCTTTAATGTCATCAAAAGGCTGGGTCGTAAAACGAATAGATACAGGCAAAGATTCTCCTGATAATATTCCTGCAAAAAAAATCGGGCAAAACGTTTTTTCTAATTCTAAAGATGAAAATAATCTTCAGCTTAAATATGAAATAGCCCTGTTTTACTTAGGAAGAATAAGCCTTTTAAAAATAGAAAAAATAGAAGAGACAACAAAAGCGTTACAAGCTCACTTTATTGATGAAGACAGGAGCAGTATCAAAAACATATTACTCGAAATTATAGAGCTGTTAGCAAAACAGCAGCACATCATTATTGAAAACGAGAAAACATATATCCCTTTAAAAAGAAATTAAGTTTAATGATTAATAAAAGTAGGGTGCACCATATTTTTAAATGAATACAGCTCGTCCCATTTTTTTTGTGTGATGAGCGCGCGTTCCGTTACTACAATATTATGAATGGATTTGCCGGTTTCAAGCGCTTCCTTAGCAATGGATGCTGAGGTTTCATAACCTAAAATAGGATTTAAAGCGGTCACAATTCCAATACTGTTCATCACAAAATCGGAACATATTTTTTCGTTGGCGGTGATGCCCTCAATACATTTGGTAGTCAAAGCATTTACGGCATTTTTCATATATTCCAAAGAGGTAAATAAACTGAAGCTGATCACAGGCTCCATAACATTTAATTGCAGCTGGCCTGCCTCTGCAGCCATGGTTATGGTTACATCAGCACCAATCACATAAAAAGCAGTTTGGTTCACCGATTCAGGAATTACAGGATTTACTTTACCTGGCATAATGGAAGACCCGGGTTGCATTTTCGGCAAATTAATTTCATTTAATCCGCAGCGAGGCCCCGACGATAGCAAGCGCAGATCGTTGCAGATTTTAGAAATTTTAATGACGCTGCGTTTCAATACACCTGAAAACTGCACGTAATCGCCGGTATCAGAACTGGCATCAATTAAATCTTTTGATAATTTTAAAGGGACACCGGAAAGGTCGGCCAGGTATTGCGTTACCATTTTAGGATACCCTTTAGGTGTATTGATCATGGTGCCGATGGCAGTACCGCCCATGTTGCAATCCGTAAATAATTTTCGCGCTTCCAGTATCCGTTTTATATCTTCATTAACAGAGCTCGCAAAACCGTGAAACTCGTCGCCCAGCAACATTGGTACGGCATCCTGTAATTGAGTTCTCCCCATTTTTAATACATGATCAAACTCTTTCCCTTTTTTTGTAAAGGCCAGTTTTAGATCTTCAATAGCGGCAATGTATTGTTCCGTTTTTTTATATAAAGCTAATTTTAATGCCGTAGGATATGCATCGTTAGTGGATTGTGAACAGTTAACATGATTGTTGGGATGTAAAAATTGGTACTCCCCTTTTTTATGGCCCATGTATTCCAGGCCAATATTAGCAATTACTTCATTGGCGTTCATGTTAATGGAAGTGCCTGCGCCGCCCTGTATAAGGTCTGTAACAAACTGGTCTTTATGTTTTCCGGCAATTAATTCATCACAGGCAAAAACAATAGCTTCGGCAATTTTAGGATCTAATATTCCGCAATCGCGGTTAGCCAGTGCCGCAGCCTTTTTCACAAAACCAAATGCGATTATAAATAAAGGTTCTTTAGAAATAGGAATGCCCGTGATATTAAAATTTTCTAATGCCCGCAATGTTTGCACGCCGTAATATACGTCGTTTGAAATTTCACGTTCTCCAATAAAATCATGTTCAAGTCTGATGCCCGATTTAGTTTTCATAAATAATTTTTAAATAATATGGTTTAATTTAAACGGTATAAAATCATAAACGATTAATTATGCCATGTATGAAATTAAGCATAACAATCATAGAAAGGACAAAAAATCCCTTAAAATTGTTAAATCACAGAAGCCTTAAAACTAAAAAATTATTCAATCCTTCTTAAATTGATACCCTTTGGCTGGCTTACTACCATTGGAAATTTTTCGATCTTTACAGAGCTGCTGTCTAAACCGAATGCTTTTGCTTCGCTTAAGCTGAAGCGTTTTAAAAAGAAATAAATATTTAAGATCAATTTTTCAAAAAACGGCAGGTCATTTTCGTAAGAAAGAATTTTTTCGATGACTACAAATTTAAAATCGCCGATCACGTTATTTTTGTTCAACGATTCGTAACGACTTGTGATATCTACTTCTTTGCGGCTCACAAGATCTTCTACTACTTTCCTGAACATTAAATTTACTTTTGGGGCAACCCGGAAACCGATCCTGAAATCAATACGGATAATATCACTATCGGCAACGTGTGTTACTTTATAATCCATACGGTAGGGCTCATTCATAACATCCACGTGTACAAACCAATATACATCGGCACGTTTAGGACGTTTTTGTAAAATAGAATAAATAATTTTCGCTTCTATTTCTTCCGGGTTATTGGCACTTGTCATATACACCAGGTGTGTGGCGTATTTACTTAAAGACTCATCGTTACTAAGGTCAATTAACTTACTTTGGTGATCGGCCAGTTTTACCATATCTACATAACGATGGCGTATTTTTTTAGCGAGGTGCCAAACGGTCATTATGGTCATTAATATAAAAGCGATGAGTAACGTGATCCACCCGCCATGAGAAAACTTGCTCAAATTAGCGGCAAGAAAAGAGGACTCAATCACAATGTACATAGTTATAATACCATAAATAAAAAATTTATTATACCGTTTCATGTGCATGTAAAAGTTGAGTAGCGTCGTGGTCATGAGCATACATAATACAATGGCTAAGCCGTAAGCCGCCTCCATATTCGACGATTCTTTGAAATAGAGTACCACGCCGATGCAGCCCGCCAACAATAACCAGTTAAGCGAAGGAATATAAATTTGACCCCTTAATACAGACGGGTATTTTACTTCTACTTTTGGCCAGAGGCTTAAACGCATGGCCTCATTAATAAGGGTAAAGGAACCGCTGATTAAAGCCTGTGAGGCAACAATGGCTGCAATAGTGGCAATGATAATGCCATAGGGTACAAAGCTTTCGGGCATCATAGCATAAAACGGGTTGGTAGATTTAAACATATCCATAGTTTTTCCTTCATTTGAAATTAACCAGGCGCCTTGTCCGAAATAATTTAATACCAACATAGATTTTACAAACACCCATGAAATACGGATATTGTTTTTACCGCAATGTCCCAAATCGGAGTATAACGCTTCGGCCCCTGTGGTGCAGAGAAACACCGCGCCTAAAATTAAAAACCCGGAAGGGTGTGTTTTTAAAAGCAAATACGTATAGTAAGGATTTAAAGACGATAAAATGGACCAATCGCTTGTAAGCCTGTAAACGCCCAATAAACCCAGCATTAAAAACCAACCGGTCATTAAGGGACCAAAAAACTTACCTATAAAAGTGGTGCCGAATTGTTGTATAAAAAACAAACCGCATAAAATTCCTATTACAATAGGTACCGTGTTTAACTCAGGCTTAAAAAACCGTAACCCCTCAACAGCTGCCGAAACGGATATAGGGGGCGTAATAATTCCGTCTGCCAGCAAGGCACTTCCCCCAATAATGGCAGGCACTATTAACCATTTGTACTTTGTACGCTTTACCAAAGTAAACAAAGAAAAAATCCCGCCTTCACCTTTGTTATCCGCCCGTAAAGTAAGGATCACGTATTTTAGCGTCGTTTGTAGTGTTAGCGTCCAGAAAATGGCGGATATGGCCCCTTTCACAATATCTGCGTTAATGGGATCATTCCCAAAAATAGCGCTCATTACATACAATGGTGAAGTACCGATGTCACCGTAAATAATGCCCAATGTAACCAGTAAACTGCCTAACGTAACTTTATTGATGTTGTGATGAGTTTCCATGTGTAATTTTATAATCTGAATAGTACTGCAAAAATAATTCGGTCATCGAACTTAACGAGGTCCGGCCTCCAATCTGCCGGTAATTGGGTTGTTGTATAACCGGTTGGTGAAGTAACGCCGCCATGGCCTGCAAAATAATTTACACTCGATTGGCGGTGTACATATTCTAAACGAAAGCAAATATGCTGATTCGGCATCCAGTCTATGTTTGTTGAGTAATCGAAACCCGAAAACTGATCGCCCGGGTTAGCCGTGAAAGGAAATGCTCCTGCCGTTTGTGTGGGATTGTTTGGGTTTGGCAATGCGCTTGCCTGGCCCGGAGGTAATAATACCAAATAAC
>JBBRHI010000244.1:0-5198 GCA_038222995.1 Bacteroidia bacterium
GACTCATATTCAAATTCTATTTTATCATTGTCTTTTACTTTTCTTATTCCTTCAAGCATGATCTTTTCGTTTTCATTTAAGCCGCTTTTAATAACATATATGTCGGGCATTTCTGAAGCAATCTCGATCTCTCTTGAATGAACCACATTCTTTTTGTCAACTACATACACATATTTTTTCTCAAGAATTTCGAATGTTGCTTTTTGAGGAATAATGATGGCATTTTTAAGAGGAACCGTCATTTGGATGTTACCTGTTTCACCGTGTCTTAGTAGTTTGTCGGGGTTAGGGAAGGTTGCCCTGAACGCGATATTACCGGTTTCGTTATTAAAGTCAGCCTCAATGGCTTTAACCACACCCGGGTATTTAAATAATTGATTGTTAGCCATTAAAAGACTTACTTTCAGTAAATTCTCTTCTTTTACATTTGATTTGTAATCGAGGTATTCTGCTTCCGGAACGTTAAAGTAAACCCACATCTCACTGTTGTCTGATAATGTAGTCAGCAAATCGCCTTCATCAACCAAACTTCCCAACCTTACCTGGAAGTGGTCCATGATCCCGTCGAAAGGAGCTTTGATATCTGTGAACTGCAAATGTGTTTGTGCTAACGATAATTCAGCATTTGCTTTATCAAATTTAGCCTTGGCCAAAGCCAGTTCATTTGGCGATACCACGTTACTGTCTGCCAAACGTTTTGTATTCAGGTATTCAATTTCAGCAAATTTTGCTTCTGCCTGCGATTTTTGTTGTTCTGCCTGGTATATTAAAGGCATGATCTTAAACATCATTTGCCCTTTTTTTACGAACTGACCTTCATCCACAAAAATTTCCTGTAAGTAACCTCTTTCCAGCGCCCTTATTTCAATATGCTGTATGGCACGAACCTGGCACACGTAGTCACGGGTAACGGTCGTGTCTTTTTTTAAAGGACTGGTTACCAAAAACTTGGTCTCTTCTTCCTTTTCTTCTTTTTCGGGTTTACAGCTTGTGTAGCAAAGTGAGGCGCACAAGCCCATGAACATGAGAGTTTTCTGCATAATAGTTTTGCTCTTTAGAACGGTATTTTATTTATTGATTTTTATAGAAGGCCTATGTAACAGAACATAAACCCGGTTTTTAGCTTAACGCTACGGGCGCCGGTATTGCAACCGGGCAGAGGCAGGTAATTGGAATTACCGGCTTAATTTCTTAAATCATATTCTGAATGAATGGAATATGATATATCTATGGAATGAGGTGTAAGAAACGTTGTTATTGGAAGTTGGGATAGGGGTGCTCGAACCTAAAAAAGAACCTGAAGCCGGGGTTAAAAATACGGAAGCACAATAATGACCGCTGCCTGCATGTTTTTTTAAGGAAAATGACTCATCGTCGTCATCCTTATCGTCATTATCATCGCAGGCCATTAAAGCCCTCAGATCAAGGCTTTCTTTTTCGGCACCGGCCGGAACAAACGAGATTTCTGTAGCTTGATTATCTTGCATAATATACACTTCTGCAGGAGCGGGGATTTCAGCTGTTTTTTGCGGGGTGGATTGCATGCCGTCACCGGATGCATGAGCATGTATGGGGCCGTGTCCGATCAAAAGGAAAATACACGGGGATAAAAGATATTTTAGTACCGCCTTTATCATTTCAGACCGCAAAAGTACATCAAGTTGATTATACACACTAATCCTATTTGTTAAATATTTGCAAAAGCTTGTAAATAATTAGGTTAAAAAAGATAATCCAAACAGAATGCCTCGTTTTATGCACTCACTTCTTTATAATCGCTAATTAACTCTTGTAACATACTAAATAATTTGTACGGACAATCAATGCATTTAAAGTATTTTTATAAAGTTCTTTCATAAAATACTCGGCTGATATAATGCTTATGGCGCATAACCGATTACAGAACACTATAAAAATAATATGCTCATGACAAATAGAAATAAAATTGTACTACTCTTAAAAACACCCTTTAATTATTAATACATGACTGCGATGAACCCTAAAGTTGATTTTTATTTTAATAAAGCCAAAAAGTGGCAGGAAGAAATTGAACACCTGCGAACCATCATTCTTGATTGCGGGCTAACCGAAGAATTGAAGTGGGGCGTACCGTGTTACGCTTATCAAAAAAGTAACATTGTTTTAATACATGTGTTTAAAGACTACTGCGCCGTGTTGTTTTTTAAAGGTGCTTTATTAAAAGATACTGAAAATATTTTAATTCAACAAACTGAAAATGTACAAGCCGCACGCCAGATCAGGTTTACAGGCGTTAAAGAAGTAACTAAGATCAAAGCAACTCTCAAGGCTTACATACACGAAGCTGTTGAAGTGGAAAAGGCGGGCTTAAAAGTGGAGCTTAAAAAAACAAAAGAATTCGACATGCCTGAGGAGTTTCAAAACAAGCTGGATGAAATGCCTTTGCTTAAAACTGCCTTTAAAGCCTTAACACCGGGGCGGCAACGGGGTTACATGCTTTATTTTAGTTCTGCCAAGCAAGCTAAAACGAGGGAGGCAAGAGTAGAAAAATACATCAAGCACATTCTTAACGGGAAAGGATTAGATGATTAAAGGGCTAAATTACTATACGGTTCAGTCTTTTATAAACTGATTATTTTTTGGTTTTGCCGGCCAACCCAAGATCGTAGATCTCCCGGATAGTGTCAAGTTTTTTGATAAAATCAATTTCCAGGTCAATTAAATTCCCTGAGCGCATATCAAACACCCACCCGTGAACACTTGGAAATCCCACTTGAAGGTAATGCTTTTGTAATACGGCCATTTTCATTACATTAATGCATTGTTCTTCCACGTTCAGTTCAACCAGTTTTTTATATCGCTTTTCATCATCTGTAATAGAGTCGAGCGTATTTTTGTGCAAGCGGTATACATCCCTTACATTACGTAACCATGGGTTTAACACCCCCATATCTTCGGGCTTCATAGCGGCTTTAATTCCTCCGCAATCATAATGTCCGCACACTATAATGTGTTTTACATGCAGGTAAGCCACGGCATATTCTATTACGGAGGCCGAACTGTTATCATTGTTCGGCACAAGGTTAGCCACATTACGGTGCACAAACATTTGCCCCGGCTCCATGCCTGTCATTTCTTCGGCTGTTACCCGGCTGTCGCTACAGCCTATATAAAGAAATTCGGGACTCTGTCCTTTTGCCAGGTGCTCAAAAAAATCACTGTCGGTGCTTTTCTTTTCTGCTACCCATTTCTTATTATTTTCAAATATTTTTTTATATAAGCTCATGTTATTTCTGGTAAGGTATCCGGTTTCAACGGGAGTAAAAATACTATAAATCATTAGAAAAATATCCTCAATACAGGAATAATTTTTACACCGAAATGTGATGCCCGTCATTTTTAATTAATTTATATTATTACTTCGAACATCTTATTTGAAACCGGTGATAATATAAAAGCAGGGAAATTATTCCCTGCTTTAGTGCCTGCGGATTTAAAACTTACTACTTTTTAAATGAAATTGACGGTTAGTCAACAGGCTCCCACAATTCAATCTTATTACCTTCCGCATCCATAATATGTATAAATTTTCCATAATCGTAAGTTGCTATGCTGTCAAGTATAGTTACACCGTTTTCCTTAAGTTTATTTACAAGCCCTTCCATATTTTGTACGCGGTAATTGATCATAAACTCTTTTTTGGACGGCGAAAAATACTCATCTCCTTTTTTAAAAGGGCTCCATTGAAGCGAGTTTATTTCGTCGGGTTTGTTAATATTCCTGGAGTCAAAACTTACCGAACCCCAATCATTCACTTCAATCCCTAAGTTTTTTGTATACCAGTCTTTTGTTTCTTTGGGATTGTCTGAAAAAAAGAAAATGCCTCCAATTCCTGTTACCTTAGGTGTTGTATCAGCCGGTGACGTTGAGCTGTTTGTTTGATTTTTTTTGTCTTCCATAGTATTTATTTTTTTAGTTGTTGAGTTGCAATTTTTTTAGCCTTATAATGTTGCCGATGCTTTTTTCTTAAGAATGAAGGAGCTGATCAATGTCATTAAAATTCCGACAGGCAGTATTTCCATATAGGTATACATGGCAAAGAAAAAAGGATTGTGTTTATAATTATAACCGGCAGTTTCTATGCGTTTAATGGCTTCATCGAGTGCTACGCCGTTCATCCCGCTTTCGTGCAATTGTTTAATTTGCATGGCCGAATAGTTGTCCATAAAATCCGGTAAAAAGAACCGGTATTCTATTCCCCAGGTAAGCACATACAGGGTAGAGGCTATAAGGCTGATCATAAAGCCCAGTAAAAATGCCTTACCAAAGGTGATGATCCCGCCATTTTGTTTATCGCGGTAATTTTTAATGCCCACAAATATAAAGGAGAATGCTACAGCCATTGCGCTAAAGCCAATGATCATGCTGCCGGTGCCTCCATCAGCATCTGTGCTGCCGCAAGACATGACTGCCATAGAAATTCCCATAAACAGGCTAATGAGTACACCCGCTATAAGTCCAAATACTAAACTGTTTCTTTTCATACTGTTTGTTTTTTAAAATGTTTTGCCGCAAAATTAGGCCTCATTTCCGTGTTTTGTTTCATACTTTCGGGTGATTTTTATTCTCTTTTCTATTTTCACACCAAAGCATGAGCTACTTTATGGTATGATTTTCAGTCGTTTAGCTTTTTCTGTGGCCTGTGTACGCCTTTTTACATCCAGTTTCGAAAAAATATTTGAGGAATGTGTTTTTACTGTGTTCAGGCTTACAAATAATTTGCCTGCAATTTCCTCATTGCTTAAACCCATGGCCATTAAGCTTAACACATCCAGTTCGCGCTTGCTTATGCCCAGTTTTTCAATCTCCTTCCGGTTAATTTCTTCCCCTTCGCCTGACTGTATGTAAACTTTTTTTTCTATGACGTGAACCTCTACTTTTGGCTTTATTAATTTAAGCGCCAGCCAAATGCCTAACACGGTAAATAAAATGGCGATGGCACCTATAAAAAAATCGAGGCGATAATTAAAGACAATAAAGTGTGCCTCGAGCCATTTAAGGAGCAATAGCATCAAGGCCATGGAAAGGCCATAGATCAGAATTTCTTTATGCTTTATAATGAGTTGCATGAAATACTAAATTACTTATTTTCCCGGTAATAAAGTTATTTTCAATCGCTGAGCTTGCTCCGTTTTTATACCGGGGGATAGGGTTTATGC
>JBBRHI010000245.1:0-5177 GCA_038222995.1 Bacteroidia bacterium
TTGAAGAATAATCATATACTATTCTCTGCCTTATCTGCGAAATCTGAGGGAACAGCTTTAGAATAATCATATTTCAAAAATAGAATATAGCAAATGATCATGACAATACCAAAGCTGAATAAGCCCATGGCAAAAGCAATAAGTAAATGTTGAAGAATACCGAAGGCAAAAAACCAAATTTTAAATCGCCTAAACCAAATGAGCACCGGGAATAATAACTGGTAACCGATCGTAATATAATTAAGGATTAAACAAAACCAAAAAGGCAAACATATTAATAAGGCGTTTGTGTATTCAGGAATTTGAAAGATCCGGTAAACAGCAGTACCGTTGAGCCACAAAGGATCGGTTAATTTAAACCAAGCTGTTAAAAAATAAACTAAACACACCTGTATTTTTATTCCCGCTAAAGCCATGTTATGAAAGGCTGTTTTTAAATCATTTAAAACCGGTTGTGATGAAGGTTGTAACGAAAAAAAGATATTGAAAAATAAAAGTTGGTTTAACAGATAATCACCCGCGGTAAGCGTTGAATACAAATAACTATTGATATTTAACATCACTAACCACAGCAAAACATTGGTAAAAAAGTTTGATCTTTTTAATAAGCCGATAACGGATAATATGGTAAGCAGTAGTATGAATGCAAGGCCTAATCCGTTTGAATAATGGTTATTTAAAAAGAAAACAGCCCCTTTTATACCGCCAACAAAAACAGTATGTGTATAGATCATTTTAGTATCAGAGAACAATGCCCTGAAATGACATCCATACACTAAGACTTTATAAATAAGAAAAAAGTATAAAGCCGTTCTGAACCAAGTAATTTCTTTGACCTGATGTTTAGCTTTAAAAAAATATGACGTAATTGAATTTATAATAAGGAAAGATTTTTAAAATAGTAAGCGGTTGTTTTACCGGCCGATGCAGTTATTAAAAGCATTTCATAATTTTTATCTTTTTCAAAATGTTTGTGATGTTTGAAATAATGCCTTACTGCGTACTCCAATACTGTAAAGCTTGGCAGAGAAGGTTTTTCTGCAAACACTTTATTAATTTCACCAATATCGTAAGATAAATAGTTAATAGAATTAGTAATAAGCAATACCTCAGTTTCACGGCCCGAAAACACCTTAAGCCTGTTTTTATTTATTAAACCTTGAGTTACGTTTATCCACGGTTGCCAATGAAGTGCAGACCCTTTTCGTAAGTAAAGGTCAAATTTTTTAACGGGTGTAGGCACAAATACCGTCCATTGCTGATGAAAGTATGGATAACCATACAGGGCGGTTATTGCATTGAAGGTTTTACCGGTAATTTTTACGGGCGATGAATAATGGATGATAAACAAAAAATGGAAGGCTAAAAAAGCAAGCAATAACAAAGAAACTATACGCTTAGCATAACCGCTCATAGAATGTAATTAGTATGTGTAAATATAAACAATTGATGCAAAATTGATATTTTTGTGGAAACACCGTTAATGTGATGAATATATTCTACAAATTGGCCAAAATAATTCCCTTTGTTATCTTTTATTAAGGATTTTAATACTCATTGCAATGATATAAGTATTTAACCAAGCGATATTTAGTTGTCAATACGCTGTTAATCCATAATAAATACGGTTGGAGTGGCACAAAACTTACTATTGTTTCCGTGATATTGCTGTAACTAAATAAAAATAACCAAAAAATGTGAAATTATGGGTTACATCGACATCAAAAAGGTATTAATCTATAAATTCGCAAACAAAATCTAACCTAAAAACAAACTTATGAAAAACCTAAAATTGATATTAGTAGCAGTCATTTTCTCTGCATCTAGTTTATTCACTACATCTTGCAAAAGCGGAGACGAAAAAGAAAAAAATCCTCTTGCTGACAGCTTAGCCGGCATAAACGGAGAATTAAACGGTCAATTATCAGAAAAAGAAGTTGCTTTACAGGAATTCGTTACTTCTTTCAACGAAATTCAGGATAACTTAAATGCTATTAAAGAAAAAGAGAAAATTGTTTCTAAAAGTGCTGCCAGCGGAGATGTTAAAAGCAAAGAAGAGCAAATTAAAGAAGATATCCAGTCAATCTATGACTTATTGGCAAAAAACAAAAACAGGATCGGTTCTTTAACTAAAAAATTAAAAGAGTCTAATTCTAAAATTGCAGGTTTAGATCAAATGATCGCTAACTTACAAGCTCAAATTGATGCTAAAGACGGAGAAATCGCAGATCTTAAATCTCAGTTAGAAGCAAAAAATATTGAGTTAAGCAACATTCAAATGAATTTAGAAACTGTTGAAGCGGAAAGCTCTACTAAAACAAGCCAGTTAAATACAGCCTATTATGCAATGGGTACTTCTAAAGAATTAAAAGAAAAAAATGTAATTACTAAAGAAGGCGGATTCATCGGCATAGGTAAATCAACTAAAGTAAAAGACGATTTTAACAAAGAATACTTTACTAAAGTTGATATTTCTGCAACTAACTCTATTAATATAGGAGCTAAAAAAATCAAGATCTTAACTTCTCACCCAAGCAGTTCTTATAAAATTGTAGGTGAAAAACCGGTTGAAAGAATTGACATTTTAAACTCTGCAGATTTTTGGTCTACATCAAAATACTTAGTAATTATTACTGAATAAGTACTACGGAAATTACACAAAAAGCGGCTATCAATTACTGATAGCCGCTTTTTTTATGTCATCTGATTTTTAAAAAATTAGAGACCTAAAAGCACGAACTGTTATGGTTAGTTTTGGATAAAACAAAATTACACCATGAAGCGTTTATTTATTTCACTTTTTACATTCCTTGCTTTTACAGGCTTGGCGCAATACCAAGTAGGCCACATGAGCATTAACTTTAAAGATGCCTCACGAACCGGCGGCTACAGCATTAGCGGAGGCATACAAATGCCCGGCACGGGAAGAGACATTGGTACTGAGGTATATTATCCTGCAACAACAGCCGGTAATAACGCAGCGGTTGCTACCGGAACATTCCCCGTGGTAGTAATCGGCCATGGTTTTTCAATGACGTGGGACAGCTACGATAATATTTATAACCGTCTTGCAGCAAAAGGTTATATAGTAGCGCTTCCAAGAACAGAAGGGTCACTGTCGCCTTCACATAGCGATTTTGGTAATGACCTTAAATCACTGGCCGTACAATTAGTAGCTCTTAATACTGTATCTACTCCCACAACCTTAATTGGATTTAACGGTAAAGTGGCTCCAACAAATGCCATTGGCGGGCATTCCATGGGTGGGGGCTGCTCATTTTTATCTGCAGCAAACAATACAAGTATTACCTGTTTATTTAATTTAGCGGCTGCCAATTCAAATACAGCGGGCGTATCATCTATTCAATCGGCGAGCTTAGTAACAGTTCCTACATTAGTAATAGGCGGGCAAAGAGATTGTATAGCAGATACTGCCGCAAACCAAAATCCAATGTATAACGGAACAGCGTCTTCCATTAAATTTAAAGTAATCCTGAAAGACCTGACACATTGTGATTACGGGAACGGAACAAACTTTAACTGTACTTTCGGACAAGGTACAAGCGGCTGCAGCAATACCATTTCGAACGCACTTGCTTTGGATCGTTATATGACCTACCTGGAGCCTTTTTTAGCACACCAATTAAAGCACGATTGCAGTGAAGGAAACCGGTTCATGGATTCAATTCAATCTCTTTCTTCATTAAGAACAGGAAGAAGGATCACCGGTACTATTGCCTCTGCCTTAAATATATCTATTGCGGGAGGAGGTGCTTCCGTTTGCGCAGGCACTCAGGCAACACTTACCGCAAGCGGCGCCAATACTTATGTTTGGACAGGGGGAATAACTAATGGCGCGGCTTTTACACCAACCGTTTCGCAAAACTATAGTGTAACAGCCACTAATAGCGTAGGCTGCAGTAAAACAGTAAGTACAAGCATTACAGTAAACCCTATTCCCACTGTTGCAGCCGTTTCCTCTTCTTCTTTAATCTGTAGCGGCGGAACAGCCACCTTAACAGCAAACGGCGCTACTAATTATACTTGGACCGCCGGCCCTTTAACCACTTCCTATATTATAAGCCCGACAACGGCCACTACTTATACCGTAATTGGCGTTAATGCCGGCGGATGTTCAAATACCGCTACTATTACACAAAATGTATCAACCTCTACCATCAGCATATCTATTACAGGGCAAGGAGCTATTTGCAGCGGAGCGTCCGCAACCTTAACGGCAAGCGGAGCAACAAGCTATCTATGGTCGTCGGGTATAAGTAACGGTATTTCATTTACACCGCTCGCTACACAAGTATACACGGTAACTGCTACAAATGCTGGGGGCTGCACAAAAACATCCACCGCCGGCATTATTGTAAATCCTAAACCGGTCATTACTGCAACAACATCATCATCCTTGTTATGCTCCGGTTCATCGGCTACATTAACCGCTGCCGGCGCGTCTAATTACACATGGACAGCGGGCCCTAGCGGTGCTGCTTATATTATAACTCCGTCAGGCAATACAGTTTATACAGTAACAGGTGTAGATGCAAACGGTTGTTCTAATACAGCCGTTATAACTCAAAATGTTTCTGTATGTGCAGGAATAAAAACTTTAAATACGAGTAATTATTTCAATGTATATCCAAATCCTACGCATGGAAGCCTACTAGTATCATATTATGCCGTAACGGATGAGCCTATTAATTTTGAATTGTTTGACCTCGCCGGAAAATTAGTTTACGTCGGTAACGCTATGCCCGGCAGTATGAGTATGAATAAAGAGTTAAACATACAGTACCTCGATCCGGGAATGTACCTGCTTACGGTTTCACAAAATAATTACCACAGCTCTTTTAAAATCATAAAAGAGTAATGTTAAACTCAGCTTATGAAAGGTACCTTAACGGTACCTTTTTTGTATGTTTGCTGTATAAAACTAGTTTCATGAAAGCTTTCATCATTCTTTTACTTTGTATTGCAGGTTTAACAACCATGTCGCAAACAACAGATACCTTAATTAAAAACTTTGACGCCAAAAGGTATAAGCTGAACAAAACAGGGATGATCGTATTAAGTTCATGGGGAGGCGCTAACATTGTAGGGAGCGCTATCGGATACGGCCTAACAAATAGTTACGAAGAAAAGCAGTTTTATATTATGAACGGGGCCTG